>DAHUYY010000048.1 GCA_027306845.1 Vulcanimicrobiota bacterium
TCTGGACAGCCAATAAGCGAAATGAAGGTGCCCCATGAATCTGATGCTAGCCCGCTTTTGCGGAGTTGGCCGTCACTTGGTGATTGGGCATCTTGAATCGGCTCGCTTTCTTCGGGCGCTTTGCACGCCGATCGCGTCGCATATCGATATCGACCCGCCGCACGCTCGCTCTGCCGTTGACAACCGGCCCGTCGCCCTGTAGCATACGCGGAACATGATGACGCATCGCACGTTCGCGTGGTGGTGGCAACTCTCCGGAGCGCATTCGCCGGTGAGGTAGGTCGTCGTCGCTCCCGTGAGGGATCGTTCGTAGAGGCCGTCCGTAGCACCGGACGGTTTTTTTGTTGTAGATCGAGTCGGCGCCGAGTGCGCCATGGAGAAGAAGCAGTGTACCCTCTTACAGCCTTCAACGGGCAACGCAGTGTCGTCGATGTCGCGGGCGTGCGTTTCGGCGACGGCGGGTTCGTCGCTATCGGCGGCCCCTGTGCGATCGAGAGCGAGGAACAGATCGAGCGCTCTGCCGAGTTACTCGCGGCGGGCGGAGCGGCGATGCTTCGCGGCGGGGCCCACAAGCCGCGCACCTCGCCGTACAGCTTCCAAGGGCTCGGCGACGAAGGCGTGCTGCTGATCGAACGCGCCGCCGCCCGCCACGCTTTGCCGACGGTCGTCGAGGTGCTCGCCGTCGACGACGTCCCGTTTACCGCCGCGCGCGTCGCGATGCTGCAAATCGGTGCGCGGAACATGCAGAACGTCGCGTTGCTGCGAAGCGCAGCGCGGACCGGCAAACCGATTCTCCTCAAACGCGGCCCGGCTGCGACGCTCGACGAACTGCTCGCCGCCGCGGAATACGTCTTGATGGAAGGCAACGCGCAGGTCGTGCTCTGCGAGCGCGGGATACGCGGCTTCGATCGGCACACGCGCAATCTTTTCGATCTCGCCGGCGCGCTCCGGCTTCGCGAGCTCACCCATCTGCCGGTCATCGTCGACCCCAGCCATGCAACCGGCCGCCGGTCGCTCGTCGTGCCGATGGCGCTCGCCGCAGCCGCCGCCGGGCTCGACGGGGCGATCCTCGAGGTTCATCCGCAGCCCGAACGAGCGCTCTCCGACGCCGAGCAGGCGCTCGCGCCCGAAGAGTTCGCCGCCTTCACCCGACGCCTCGGTGCTCTGCGCGAGGCGGTTAAGGAGCCGCTGCTCGCCGGCCGATAACCTGAACTGGAGTCTACTCGGAAGGAGGTGACAGAAAATAACAACTCCACTTCTCGGCAGCGGCACGGCCGCATCCACGGGCGCAATCAGCCTACAAGCGCTGCTCAAATCGCTCGATATTTCATCGCTTCGCGGCGGCACCGACATCTTCGGTGGTTCGTTCGCGGCAGCGCTGGAAGCTCGATTGAAAGCAGCGAAGGCCGCGGCACCCGCGGATCCCACGGCGACGCTTGCATCGCTTTTTGCAAGCGGGCTCTCCCCTGCCGAATTCATCAACACGCTCTCGATGCGGATCGGGCAAGCGGCCGCAATGGCTGCCAAAGCCTCCCCTGCAACGAGAGATGCAGTAGCGAAGCAGTTCGCGACTGCATTTGCCAACGCGCTCTCTCCACCCGGTACGGCACCACCGACGTCGGCGCAGCAAGAAGCTGCGACCCTCGTGCAACGCTTCACCGGCATCGTTAACGGATTAGCGCGAGGGCAGACGACCAACAAGGGGCAGAAGAACGAGATCTCGGGTACGCTCTTGGACGCCAAATCGGCGAAAGAACCCCCGGCCCCAGCGACGACCACAACCCAGCCGACCGCGAGTACGCCAGCGATCGATGCGGTTATTTCGTCGTTGCTCTCGTTGCTTCCGAACCGCCTCACCCCGAGCGCGAACGCTTCCGGCTCTCCGGCCGCAAACGATCCCGTTTCGAGGCTCGGCGCTTCGATCGAGTCCACCGCCATGTCGGCGTCGGGCTCCGTTTCCCCACCTGCTCCGGAATCGGTGAAGGCGCAGCCTGCGCCGAGCACCGTGGCTTCGCTCCCGGTGCCGACCCTGCTCGCGAATTTCGCAACGCCTCCGCCACCGCCACTCCCGCATCTGGGAGCGACGCCGGAGTCGCCGATTCGCAACGCAGAGCTCGGCGCGCCAAGCGCAGTCCCGAACGCAACAGCGGGGCAGAACCTCGACTTGCTCGGGCGCATGATCGCCCGCGCGGCCGGTACCGACGCGACCCTGACCGCGGCACGAGCCGCCGCCGGGGAACCCTCCTCGCCTGCGAGCTTCGCATCGGCGAGCCTTACCGGTGCCCCAAGCTCGGGCCAACTCGATTCCAACCAGATGCTTCGCTTGACGGCGGCGCTGACGGTTGCAGCCGAGGGCGGCGCGGGCTCGACCGGATCGCACCTTTCCTCGGGCTTCGGCTCGTCGACCGGGCGCGACTCCTCTTCCTTCGGAAACCAAACGTCGAACGCGGCGCTCGGTTTTACGCTCCCATCGCTGCACGGAGCAGCGAACGCCGCAGCGCCGAGCGCTGCCGCGCCCTCTTCGCAACCGCTCGACGTGCAGGCGCTCGCCGAGCAAATGATCGCCGGCATGCAATTGCGTACCGCCTCCGACGGCAGTTCGCAGATGCAGATCAAACTCGTTCCCGAGCATCTCGGGGAGGTGGCGGTCAAACTGACGGTGAGCGGCACCAACGTCACCGCAAATGTCGTCGCTCAGAACGCCGACACGCGCACTGCGTTGCTCGCCAACCATCAACAACTCGCTCGCAGCCTCGCCGATTCCGGTCTGAAATTGACCGGCTTCTCGGTCGATCTCTCGGGCGGGAAACACCAAGATCGCGGAAGCGACGGCAAAGGCCCCGGCCTCGGTCGTCGGTACGCGATTCACGAACTCGGAGCACCGGCGGGTCAGCCGACCGATGCGCTCGTGTCTTCGAACGCGGGGATGCTCTCCGCCGACGGAAATGCGCTCTATAACTATCTCGCCTAAGGAGAAAACAATGGCGACACCCGTGAATTCAACGACGTTACCGATTAACTCGTTGATCGCACCACCCTCGAACGGCGCGCCGACGAGTAAATCGTCCGACGTCGGCCTCAATACGTTCTTGCAACTGCTTACCGCAGAATTGCAGAATCAAGACCCAACGGCACCGCAAGATCCGACGGCATCGGTGACGCAGCTCGCGCAGTTCCAAGCGCTCTCCGCGCAGACGAATCTCGCCAGCTCGTTTCAATCGTTTACGTCGAATTTCGGCGTCATGCAAGCTTCGGCGTTGCTGGGAAAAACGGTAACCGCAAATACGGGAGCCACCAGCACCACGGGCGGAGCATCGACCGTCACCGGAACCGTCGCTTCAATTACGGTGCAGAACGGCCAACCGTTCTTCACGCTCAACGGCAGCAACGGCCAACCGCTCACCGATAATAACGGCAATCCCTTGCTGTTCTCGACGCAGCAGATCGTCGGTATCGGAAGCTAGACGATGGATCCCAAAGAGATCGCCTCGGTACAACAACCCGGCACGATCCTTCCGGGGCCTGCACCGCGCCCGGTAGGGCGCCCGGTCGAGATACCCCCCGGCGAGAGTTTTCGCTCGATCCTCGACCGTACCGCAAGCTCCGGCGACGTGCGCTTTTCAGCGCTCGCTACCGCGCGTTTGCAATCGCGGAACATCGCTCTTTCAAACGACGATGTCGCGAAAATCAATGCGATGACCGACAAAGCAGCGGCAAAAGGGGCAAAGCAATCGCTCTTCCTCTTACGCGACGTTGCGATGGTGGTCAGCGTGAGCAATCGCACCGTGATCACGGCAGTCGACCGTAATTCGTTAAAAGATAATATCTTTACGAATATCGATTCGGCGGCGGTGATCTCATGAACCACGTTATCACTCAACCGAGGCGGACCGCAGCGCGGAGCCTCGGCCGTGGCGCCGATCGACTGACGCACCACGGGGCTTCCCAACTGAGAGGTCAATAACTATGGCATTTGACTCGCTCTACACGGGGATATCCGGCCTCAACGCTTATCAGAGCTGGATCGATCTCCTGAGCAACAACATCGCGAACATCGGCACCTACGGCTTTAAGGGCCAGCGCATGACGTTCGCCGACCAATTCTACAACCAACTCGGCTACGCCAGCGGCCCGACGACCACCAACGGCGGCGTCAACCCGCAAGAGATCGGTCTCGGCGTCAAGGTCAACACCATCGACACGCTCTTCAACCAGGGCGGGCTCGAGACGACCGGCGTCAACACCGACCTCGCAATCAACGGCAACGGATTTTTCGTCCTCGCCAATGCGAACGGAACCGGTACGCCGAGCTATACGCGCAGCGGCGCGTTCTCGCTCAACCAGAACGGCCTGCTCTACGATCCGGGCAGCGGCCTGGCGGTGCAGGGCTATATGGCCAACGCACAAGGGCAGATCAGTGCGAGCGGCACGCCGGGTGCGATCACGATTCCGCTCGGTCAACAGGAGCAGGCGACGGGAACCGGCTTCGGCGTGAAGACCGGCCCGACGTCGACCGATAAGGTCTTCGACGTCTCCTTCGGCGGCAATCTCGACCAGACGCAGTGGGCGCAGGCGCTCAACTACTCGGTCGGCGGCGCTCCGACGAACGGGCAGCCGTATACGATCTCGACGACGATCTACGATTCGCTCGGGGTCGCGCACCAAGCGACGATCACCTATACCCCCGATGCCGCGGGTGCAACCCCGGCGACCTCGGCGGTATCGGCAGGTGCGCTCATTGCCACCGCTTCGGTCTCTCCGACGACGCAGGCAGCCGATACGATCACCGTCACTCAGGTCAGTCCGACCTCGGTGCAGTTGGTCGATTCCAACTCCGGCGCGGTGGTCACCGCCTCGGCCGGCTCGACCGTGCAGATCGGCGCCGAAACGGTGACGCTCAATGCGGGACCGCTCGCTGCCGGCACCCAAACCATCAACATCACCGGGGGCACGAGCGGGTTGCCGAAGAGCGTCACCGACGCGAGCGGTAACGTGCGAACCCCGGCGACCCGCTGGCAGGTCTCCGTCAGCTTCGCCGACGGCACGACCTTCCAGACGATCAAGACGCCGGGAAGCGTCGCCGCGGGCGGAGCCGTTACGGCGCCGACCTTCGGCACCGGAACCTCCGGGACGTTGGGCTATGCCTACTTCGATCAGAACGGGCAGTTCATCAACACCTCCTCCATCGAGACGACCGCCGCAGGTACCTCGATCGGCGGGGCGACGCAGACCGGCGATTTCCATACCGCCGGGGCGCTGACGTCGATCCAACAAGGCAACCAGCTCAACGTCACCTCAGGGGGGCCGGGGACCGGGAACAACTCGGTCGCTCCGACCGCCGGGGGTGGCACGCCGGCGCTCGGACCGATCGGACTCGACTTCTCGAACAACGCGAGTTTGGCGGGTACCTACACGGCGAATACGCTGACGCAGAACGGCTATCAGGCCGGCATCCTCTCGAACATCACGGTCGGGCAGGACGGTACGATCACCGGATCGTTCACCAACGGTCAGCAGAAGGCGCTCGCGCAAGTCGCGCTGGCGACCTTCCAGAACGAGCAAGGTCTCAACCGTATCGGAAGTAATTTCTTCCAGCAGACGGCGAACTCCGGGCTCGCACAGGTCGGAGCTGCCACGACCGGCAGCCTCGGCTCGATCGTCTCGGGAGCGCTGGAGCAATCCAACGTCTCTCTCGCCGATCAGTTTACCAAGATGATCGCGGCGCAACGTGCATTCGAAGCGAACACCCGCGGCATCACGACCGCCGATCAAAACCTGATCACGGTCACGCACTTGCAGGCGAGCGAGAACTAAGGTTCGCGCAAGCGTGCAGGCCTTCACGCCGAGGGGCGCTAACCCCTCGGCGTGATCGTCCTTCAGCGCCTCAACGGCGGCACCGTCATGGTCAACAGCGACCTCATCGAAGCCGTCGAGGAGACGCCCGATACCGTCGTCACGCTCACCTCGGGCAACAAAATCCTCGTGCGCGATTCGATGCTTGAGATTCAGAAGAAAATCGTCGACTTCAAGCGAAGAATCTACGGCCCGGCCGAGTCGGTTCGCGAGGGGGCTTGATGCGGAACAGATTGGAGCGCTGAGTTTTGGATATCGCAACTATCGTTGGCCTCGTTCTCGGCTTCGGGGCAATCGCGCTCGCCGGCGCCGTCGGGGGAACCGATCCCGGAATCATTTTCGGACGCTGGGAAGCAATCGTGCTTATCATCGGCGGAACACTCGGCGCGACGATCACATCGTTCCCGTGGCGCATCTTCATCGACGGCTTCTTCGGAGGCTTCAAAACGGCGTTCACCACGCGCAACTACCACGAACGCGACGTCATCGCGACGCTGGTCGCCTTCGCAGAGAAGGCGCGCCGCGAGGGTCTGCTCGCGTTGGAAAACGAAGCCGCCGCGCTCGACGACGAATTTATGCGCAAGGGCATTCAGCTCGTAATCGACGGCCGCGACACCGAGATTATCCGTAAAGTTTTGGAAACCGAGGTTAGCAATAACCAAGAGCGCGGAGCGAAGTCGGAGTCGGTCTTTACCTCGCTTGGCGGCTATTCACCGACCCTCGGCATCATCGGCACCGTTCTCGGCCTCATCGGCATGCTCAAGGGCTTAGCCTCGGCCGCGAACAGCACCAATATCGCAGGTTCGATCGGCGTCGCAACCGCGCAGGCGTTCGTTGCGACCTTCTTCGGCATCATGTTCGCCAACTTGCTCTGGTTGCCGATCGCGACGAAGATCAAAGAACGTAACGGCGAGCTCTTGCTGCTGCGCGAAATTATGATCGAAGGCATTCTCGCAATTCAGTCGGGCGATAACCCGCGGTTGCTCGAAGAGAAACTCTTGGCGTTCCTCGATCCTCGCGATCGCGAGGCGCATGTCGAAGAGGGCGGAGCCGTCGCCACCGACGAGCTTGCAGCGAGTTCGACGTAACCCGATCGTATGGCGCAACCCGTAAAGACCGCCGCACGCGCGGCCGAATCGAAGCTCCACAACAAACAGAAGGAGCAGCAAGTCGAGACGGCCGGAATGATGCGTTGGCTACTCACGTACGCCGACATGATCACGTTGATGCTCGCGCTCTTTATCATCCTTTTTGCGATGTCCACGATCAGTCGCGTCAAGGTGCAGGCGTTCGCGAAGTCGGTCTCCGGTGGTTTCAATAACGTGTGGTCGATCAACCAGCCGCCCAACGGCGGCAGCAACGGCCAGCAATCCTTCGGGGCGAACGCCAATATCCCAACCCTGCAACGCGAGTTGGAACGTTACGTGCAAAAAAACCAACTCCAGCACCAGGTGCAGATCCGCGTCGAGCGGCATAACCTGGTGGTGACGTTGCTATCCGATCGATCTTTCTATAATAGCGGCAGCGCGCGCATTCGGCCGCAGACGCTAAAAATACTCGACACGGTCGCCGGTTTTCTCAAAAAAACCGCGAACCCGATTCGCGTCGAAGGTAACACCGATAACGTGCCGATTCATACGCCACGCTATCCGTCGAACTGGGAGCTCTCGACCGCGCGTGCGGTCAATGTCGTTCGCTATCTCGTCGAACAGGACGGTATCGAGCCGACGCGGGTCGCCGCGGCCGGGTACGGAAAATTCCACCCGCGGGTCAGCAATGCGACTGCCGCCGGGCGCCAGGAGAACCGCCGCGTCGATATCGTCATTCTCAATAAGAGCGATATTCCGCAGCCGACCGCGCAGACCAATCGCATCGTCCACGCAGTGAAGAAGCCCGCACCCCATCCTTCCGTCAAACCTACGGGCAAGAGCTAGGAGCGCGTCATGTCGAGTTTATCGCAAGAAGAGATCGATGCCCTCATCAATCAACTCGGCAGCGAAGAATCGCAGCTCGAAACGATTGAAAGCCGGCGCATCAAGTCTTTCGACTTCCGCTTTAACAAGCGGCTCGATAAGTTTTCCAACAACCAGCTTCAGACGCTCCGCACCCTGCACGAGAACTTTACTCGTCTGCTCAATAACTCGCTCTCCGTTTACCTGCGGACGCGAGTCGAAGCGACGATCGTTTCGATCGAACAAATAAGTTACGGCGATTTTATCGCCTCGATCGGCATCCCCTCGATCCTCGCGATCTTTTCGATGGATCCGTTGCCGGGAAGCGGCATCGTGCAAGTCGATCTGAACCTCGTGTTCTCCATCATCGATCGTTTGCTCGGCGGCCCGGGCTGGTTTCCACCGAAATTACGCGATCTCACCGATATCGAACGGACGCTCATGCAGCGCTTTATGGCGCGCATGCTCAACAGCTATCGTGAGTCCTGGAACTACCTGCTGACGCTCTCCCTGAAGATCGAAGCGCTCGATTCCAACCCGCAGTTCATTCCGCGCATCATCCCCCTCGACCAAATCATCGCCTATGTCTCGATGGAGCTGAAGGTCGGCGACATGGCCGGCGTGAGGAACTTCTGCCTGCCCTACTTGGTTCTGCAGTCGATCGGGCAACAACTGACCGATTTCCAGTGGTCGCCGACGGTGATCGCAGGGCGGGGCATGACCGAGGATGATGTCGCCCAGTTAGAACGAAACGTCGAGCGGGCGGAGATCGATTTCGAAGTCGAGTTGGGGCGTACGATGCTCTCGCTGCGCGATCTCGTCTCGCTGCAACTCGGGGATCTCGTGGTGCTCGATAACGAGACCTCGCAGCCGCTGGTGGGGAAAGTCAACGAGCGGGAGAAGTATCACCTCTTTCCGGGAGTCTATAAAGATCGCTATGCTATGAAGGTTGCCGGTGCGCTCACGAATGAGGACGAATAAGCGACGATGATGCAGATCGATAATCTCGCCGATACGATGTTTGCGGCGGCGGCGACCGTGCTCGGGCGCTTGGTCGAGCAATCGGCGGTCGCCGGGGCGAGCATCCGCGCCGACCACGAGGGCTCGATTCACACCGAGGGCGACGAACTGGTCGCCCTTGCCGACATTCCGTCGATCGCCGCCCAACTCGTCGTTCGCTTTCAACGCGAGGATCTCGCGCATATCGTCGGCTTGATGCTCGGCGGCGAGGAGTCGGTCGGCGAACTCGGCCCGATGCAACTCTCCATCGCCTCGGAGACCGTCTCGCAGATCGCGGTCGCCATGGCCGAACGCCTCGCCGAGAATATCGGCGCCGGAACGGCGGGAATCCACGCCGAGCTCTGCAGCGACGCAACGCTGCTGCCGCCGCCGCCCTTTCAATCGTATAGTGCGCCGGTACAACTCGAAAACGATTTGGCGCCCCGCATCGCGGTCGATTTCGCCGCGATTACGCTCTCGAAACTCGGCAGTGCAGAAGAGCCGGCTCCGGCCGCTGCGAGCGCCGCTGCAGTTCCTTCGGCCGCCGCGAAGCCGGCCCCGGCGCCGGTCGCCGCCGCCCCGGCCCAGTTCGCTCCCATCGTGCCGACGCAGGCAAAGAAAGCGCCGGCGGGGCAGGCGAATCTCGATCTCGTTCACGACGTGCCGCTGCAAGTGCGCGCGATTCTCGGAAAAACCGTGATGCAGTTGCGCGACGTCGTCTCACTCCAGCAAGGAAGCGTTTTCGAACTCGATAAGCTCGCCGTCGACCCGATCGACATCTACGTCAATAATATTCTTATTGCACGCGGAGAGGTCGTTGTCGTGGATGATAAATACGCGGTGAAAATCAGCGAGCTGAATCCTCAGGTCGGCTAGCGGAGCCCGCGCAGCGGTTCATGACGACGCATCTCTGGACTCAATACATCTTCGCGCTGATCGTCGTCGCCGTTGTTTTGCTGCTATTCGCCGCGCTCGTCAAAGCCTTAGGGCGCGGGCGCATCGTCCTGTCGGCGGATCGACGCCTGGTAACGGTGCTGGAATCGACGCCGCTCGGCGCCCACGGAGCGCTGCATGTTGTGAAGGTCGGGGCGCGCTATCTACTCGTCGCGAGTGCGGTTTCGGGGACGCGACAGATCATCGAAATTCCCGCCGATGAGATCGAAGGTTGGATGGCCGCGCAAAGGGCAGGCTTCGATGTCACCAAACGCGCGTGGAGTTCGATCTTCGCGCTTCCCAGGAGCAAACGATGACGCCGCGTACGCGCGTCGCGGCCGGGGCGGCGGTCCTCGGGTTTGCGATGCTCTTGCTCGCGCCGGCTCACGTGGCGGCGGCGACCGCTCCGGCCCCGCCGTTGCCGCCGATCCCTTCGTTGAGCATCGGTTTGGGGCAGGCACACTCACCGCAGCAAGTGGTGGGAGCGTTGCAGGTGCTGCTCTTGCTCACCGTGCTCGCTCTCGCGCCGACGCTGCTCGTGTTAATGACCTCGTTCACGCGCATCATTATCGTGCTCTCGTTCGTGCGGACGGCGCTGGGCACCGCACAAGTTCCGCCGAACCAAGTGCTGATCGGCTTGGCGCTCCTCCTGACGTTCTTCGTTATGAACCCGGTCATCACGACGATCAACACGACGGCGGTTCAGCCGTACATGAAGAAACAGATATCCCAGCAAGTTGCGCTCGACCGTGCCGCGAAACCGCTACGAGCGTTCATGTTCAAGCAGACGCGCGAGAAAGATCTCGAACTTTTCTACTCCATCTCCAAACATCCGCGGCCGAAAAAACAAGCCGATGTTCCCACCTATATATTGGTCCCGGCGTTCGTCATCTCGGAGTTGAAGACGGCATTCCAGATCGGCTTTTTGCTCTACGTTCCGTTTATCGTCATCGATATGGTCGTGGCAAGCATCTTGCTCTCAATGGGCATGATGATGATTCCTCCGGTGCTAATCTCGTTACCGATTAAAATCCTCATCTTTTTGCTGGTCGACGGCTGGAATCTGGTCGTCGGAGCGCTCT
>DAHUYY010000049.1:0-260 GCA_027306845.1 Vulcanimicrobiota bacterium
AACGCGCCGCGAAGATCGACCGGTAGAGCGACGCGGCGTGTATCGCCCGAGCGCCCGCGCGCGTCGAGATAGGCGATAAATTCTTCGCTATCCGCGGGGTGCGCGAGCCGGTCGCTCGCCCGCAAGAGCGCGCGCGCCGCTTCGAGAAAGAGCGCCTCCGCACGCCGTTCCAGGGAACGCGAGCGGCGTCGCCCCTCGCGCAGCGCGATCGCCCCGATCTCCGGGACGCGCCAAAGCAACAATGGGCGCACGCGCGCTCC
>DAHUYY010000049.1:270-10700 GCA_027306845.1 Vulcanimicrobiota bacterium
CCGTTTGCCGAAGGGGCCGCAAGTGCCGCGGGGTTGCGTTCGCAGCGCTCCACGCTACGGCGGAACGAACTTGTAGCCGAAACCATGAACGCTGCGCAAGGTCGCGCGTAAGCGGGCATGCCCCTCCAAACGTGCTCGCAAGCGGCTCACGTGAACGTCGACCGTCCGCTCGTCGCCGACGAAGGCGGCTCCCCAGACGCGATCGATCAAGGACTCGCGCGCGATAGCGACCCCGGGGTGTCGCGCGAGTTCCAACAAAAGCGAAAATTCGCGCGGTTTGCAGGCAAGATCCTCTCCCTGCATGCGCACCTCGCGCGCCGCAACATCGATCTCTAAATCGCCGAAGCGCAAAACGCGATCGACTGCGACCTCGGCATCCAGGCCATGTCGTCGCAGAATTGCGCGAACGCGAGCGACCAATTCGCGTGGCGAGAACGGCTTGGCAACGAAATCGTCGATCCCAAGCTCGAATCCCAGCAAGCGATCGATCTCGCCGCTCCGTGCACTCAGCACCACGATCGGTAACGACGCGCGTAAGGCGCGGGCGCGGCGTGCAACCTCGAAACCGTCGAGCCCCGGAAGCCCCAGGTCGAGAACGATCAGGTCGCAGCCCTCGCGCACTTTTCGAATCGCGCTCAATCCGTCCGGGGCAGCAACCCCCTCGAACCCCTCGCACGCCAGATGGTGGAGAATCAGCTCGCGAATCGCCTCATCATCTTCGGCAACGAGCACCGTTCGCTTCATCACATCGCATCCGATTCCCCGAGGTACGATCGCCGCGACACGAAGGGCAACGAAGAACAACGATTATCGCAGAGCCTCGATTCCCTCCAGCGCGCCGTCGCGCAGAGCCGCCTCGCGGAGAATCGCATAGATCAGCGCGGCCGGAAAACCGCGACGTTCGAGCGATCGCGCTAGGCTTGGATAGCTCGCCTGCGGTTGCGCGCGACGGAGTTTCGCGAGCGCTTCGAGGCAACGGTCGTGCTCGGAGAGCGGCGCATCGGCGACCGCATGCCGCGCACACTCCGCATCGAGCCCACGGCGCACCAACTCTCCGACGAGACGTCGATCTCCCTTCGCATCTCGCGCGCGTTCGACGTAGAGCGCCGCAAAGAGTGCATCGTCGAGGTAGCGTTCGCTTTTACAGCGCGCAAGTGCGACGGCGATCGCATCGTCATCGTAGCCGCGGCGCTCGAGTTTGGATCGCAACTGCGACTCCGTGAGGCGACGCCGAGCAAGGAGCCCGAGCGCCGCCGCATAGGCGTGCACCGACTACTCGATCGGGGCTTCTACCGCTTCGGTGGCAGCGCCGTTTCGCGAAGTAAGCGCCGCGAGCTCCTCGCGAATTCTCCCTTCGATCTCGCCGGCGATCTCCGGATGCTCCTCGAGAAAGCTTTTCGCGTTCTCGCGTCCCTGGCCGACGCGTTGCTCGCCGTAGGTATACCACGATCCGCTTTTGCCGACGATATTGCGTTCGAGGGCTATATCGAGTATCGACCCCATCTTCGAAATACCGTGACCGTAGGTAATATCGAACTCCGCTTGGCGGAAGGGAGGCGCCACTTTGTTCTTGACGACCTTCACGCGCGTGCGCGAACCGACGACCTCTTGCCCGATCTTGATCTGTTCGAGTTTTCGAACGTCGAGACGAATCGAGGCATAGAACTTCAGCGCTCTGCCGCCGGAGGTCGTCTCGGGATTTCCGAACATGACGCCGACCTTTTCGCGCAACTGATTGATGAAAATCATGATGCACTTGCTTCGCGAGATCGCCGAGGTCAGTTTCCGTAGTGCCTGCGACATCAAGCGCGCCTGAAGCCCGACGTGAGCATCGCCCATATCGCCTTCGAGCTCGGCTTTGGTAACCAACGCGGCGACCGAATCGACGACGACGACATCGACGGCGTTGCTTCGGACGAGCATCTCGGCGATCTCGAGCGCCTGCTCGCCGGTATCGGGTTGCGAGACTAACAAGTTATCGAGATCGACGCCGAGCGCTGCGGCGTAATTCGGGTCGAGCGCGTGTTCGACATCGACGAAGGCCGCCGTTCCACCCATCTTCTGTGCTTCGGCGATTGCATGGAGCGCGAGCGTCGTCTTACCGCTCGACTCAGGCCCGTAGATCTCGACGACGCGACCGCGCGGAAAACCGCCGACGCCAAGCGCGAGGTCGAGTGCGATACTTCCACTCGGAACGACGTCGTACGCCATCCGTTCGTGAATCTCGCCCATTTTCATGATCGAACCCTTACCGAACTGACGCTCGATTTGAGCGAGCGCATTGGCGAGGGCTATCTGTCGATCGTCTTGGGAAGCCATCTCGGTTCTCTCTTTCTTTCTCACGGTGCTGGTAATCACGGTCCGTTCTCTACATTCACTCTAGATAGGCACTCTGCCAAGGGGGTGGCACTCTTTATTCCGGATCGAAGAGGGTGGCGACGAATTCACGAGCATCGAAGGGTTCGAGTTGCTCGATCCCCTCGCCGAGACCGACGTAGGAGATCGGGCGCTCGATACGCTCGACGATCCCGAGCACGACGCCGCCCTTCGCCGTCGAGTCGAGTTTCGTGACGACGAGCCCGTCGAGCGGCGTCACTTCGTTAAACAGGATCGCTTGCGAGATCGCGTTCTGACCGGTCGTCGCATCGACGACGAGTAAGGTACGGTCGGGAGCGCGGCCGAGAGCGCGCTCGGTCACGCGCCGGATCTTTTTTAGCTCTTCCATGAGGTTGTTCTTGGTCTGCAAGCGTCCGGCGGTATCGACGAAAATGAGATCGACACCGCGGGCGATACCCGCAGTGATCCCATCGAAGACGACCGCCGCCGGGTCGCCGTTCTCCGGGCCGCGCACGATCTGCGCACCGCTACGCTCCGCCCAGATTGCCAACTGATCGGCGGCAGCGGCGCGAAAGGTATCGCCGGCGACGAGGAGCACGCGTTTCCCCTGCGCGGTATAGCGCGCCGCAAGTTTGCCGATGCTCGTCGTTTTACCGGTGCCGTTGACGCCGACAACGAGGACGACCGTCGGCTTCCGATCGAGCAGAATCGGTGCGCCGGGAAGATCGAGAAAACGCTCGACGTCGCGCCGAAAACGCTCGACCGCCTGACCGGCCGTCCGCCAGCCCTCTTGCCGAGCGACCGTCTTCAAACCCTCGAGGATCCGTTCGCTCGTGCCGACCCCTAGGTCGGCAGCGAGAAGCGCCTCCTCGAACTCCTCCCAAAACTCCGCGTCGAGCGGGCGCTCCGAGCTCCCGAGAGCGAGGACCCCTGCGAAGCTTTGCCCTGCTTTTTTCAGCCGATCGCCGAGGCGACCAATCCAACTCATGAGCCGCGCTTTCGGGGAGATTCATCGAACTCCTGTTCGATCTTTTATCCCGCCCTCATGTCGAGCCGATAGACGAAGACCAGGACCTCGGCGACCACCGCGTAGAGTTCGGGGGGGATGCTTTCGTTGAGTTCGAGCCGCGAGAGCGCATTGGCGAGCGCCGCATCCTCGACGAGCGGAATGCCGCGCTCGTGGGCGATGCGGACGATCTCCTCGGCGACGCGCCCCTTTCCCGAAGCGAGCACGACGGGTGGAGCGGGCTTGAGGGGATCGTACTGTAATGCCGCCGCCGCAGGACGCGTGAAACGCCGCTTGCGGAAATCAAAGAATCGACTCATGCCTGCGCGTCGAGCTGCGTTTTCGGTGCAGGCCGCTCCGCTGTTTTTTCTGCCGCGTCGACGGGCATGCTGCGGGCAGCGACGGCGGCGTTCATTCCGGCAACGCGGTAGCGTAACGACTCAAACCGGTCGCGCAGCAGCCCGAAGGCCTCGCGAAAACGCGTCGCCGCGCCATCTCGTTCGGTCTTTACTTTTACGCTGACGGCGCGCCCGCTGGTCTCGATCTCGATCGCCACGGTCCCCAACGTTTTCGTATCGAGCAAGAAACCCAACGTGAAATTATCGCCGTCCATCGCTTTCTTCGTTCCCGGTGCATCGCGGCCGACGCGCAGTTGCGTCGGTGCACCGCCTTCGCGAAAAAAGACCGGCAGCGGCACGACCAGCGTCCGCGGATCGGCGTTCGCATTCGCCGCCAACAAATGGATTTGCGCGGCGGAGATCGCGGTCACCGCATCGCCGAGTGCGCTCGCGGCGCCCGGGATCGAGGCGCTCTGCGGATCCTGCGCGAGCGCGATCAACGTACTTTTTATATCTTGGTTTAACGAATTTTGCGCGCTCACCACTGCAGCTTCGCGTGCCGGCGAGGCGACCGTCGGTGCTGTGGTTGCGGCGCTCTCGTTCTGGTGCGGCATCGTTGCCGCGAGGTGCGCGACATCGCGCAGCGAGGGCAACGGCGTCGCGCCCGCTGCGGCGCTCTGCACGAAAGCGTTCGCCGAAACGCTGGGTTCGAGTGCGGCGAGGTTCTTGGCAAGCGTTGCGAGCGAGGCTTCGGTCGAGCCCAAAATCGTTCGCACGTACGCTGCGAGTTGCTGCGGCAATGCAACGGCATTTGCGGGGTCGAGCGACGAGACGAACGCCATCGCGCTGCGCACCGTGGTAACCGCCGGTTGCGCGGCCAAGCGCGCGAGGACGCCCTGCGCGCGCGCGAAAACCGTCGCCAACATTTGCGGTGCGTTTGCGGAAGCGCGCGCTGCGGCGATCGTCGCGGGCGTCGCCGGAACGTCGAGACGCGCGAGCAGCTGCTCCTCTTCTCCGAGCGGTTGCGGCGAGGGAGCGGCGAGCAGCGTCTCGGTCGCCGGCGTCGGCAAACGCATCGAGATCGACGGTGGTGGCGATTCGAGCGGAGCGGCGCGCGCGGCGATCGGCGCGCTCGTTCGAGCGGGATTCTGCGCCGCCGTTTGCTGTGCCCCGGGCGGGCGCGGAAGAATTCGCGCGCCGCGTGCGGTTGCAAGGCGAGCTTCGAGCTCCGTTGCAAGCATCGGAATCGTTCCCGCCTCCGACTGCGCCGGTGCATTTGCGACGGGTTCCTCTCCTCGCTGCGGATTTGAAGCCGATACTCCGGCGCCCGGCGCGTTTTGCGTTGAAGGCTCCGTCGCCGAGAGCTCGGAGGCAGCGGCACCCGCACGAACGACGGGCGCTTGCGTCGGCGCCGCGGGCAAGTCGCGACGTGAGGGTTGCACCGAAGCCGCGACAAAGACTTCGACCGGCGGCGCGATCGACGTGCGCGGATTCGTCGATGCAGCGTTGGCCGATAGCGTCTCCGATTGAACCGGCGCTGCGGGCGCACTCGCAACCGGCGTGCGTGCAGTCGGCGGCGTCTGTGCGGGGTTCGGAGCGCCGCCGGCCGGAATCTCGACGTTCGCAGTCGTCGGCGGATTCTGCGGATCGACCGCACCGAGATTGCGAACGAATATCTGCGTCGGCGAGAAGCCCGTCACTTGCAGCGCAAGCGTATCACCGGGTGCTATCCCCGGCGGAAGTTGTGCCGGAAGCGATTGGCCGAAGAGCGAGATATGGTCGACGCCCTCGGAGGGCGGAAGCACGAGCGCCGAGAGAAGATCGCCGGTCTTGAGTTGCGCGATGACGCTCTGCGCGATCGCGCCGAGATCGAGCGTCGCCTCGGAGATCGCCGTTTGGGCTGCAAGCACGGCTTGCATTGCAAGCGCGCTCGGGTCGATGCCCGCCACGATTTCTTATGCCATCGTATCGATGAAGTGCTGCTCTCCGCCGTCCGAGGAGTCCTCGTCGGCTCCCCCGCCCTGCCGCCGTTCCGGAGCTTGGTAAAAGCCTTGGCTCTCACCCTGGGTGCGTTCGCGCACCGCGCTGTCGTGCTCCGAGCCGGCCGACTCGGCGACCGATTCCTCGCGCTCGGTGACCTGTTGGGCGAACGCCATCGCCGCAGCCTGCTGTGACGCTTGCGGAGCGGCCACGACATTAGCGGCGAGCGCCGCACTCTGCGGGGCAGCCAAATAGGCGAGTTGGAGATCGACCGGCCGAATTGCCATAATCCCTTCTTCCCCTTCCTCCTCTCCGACTACTCTAGGTTTCGGCCTCCGCGTCAGGCTTTCTGAGGTATTTCCGCTTGATCGTCGGGTCGTCTTCACGGAAACCGAGGTCGGCGCGGAGGCGTCGCAACGCCGCGCGCAAGTGAATGACCGCCGCGGCATGGATCTGCGAGACCCGCGACTCCGAGACCCCGAGAGCGCCCTTAATATCCTTGAGCGTCTGCCCCTCGAAATAGTAGAGGGTAATCACGGTCCGCTCTTGCGGCGGCAACGCCTCGACCGCGCGAACGAGCTCTTGCACGATCTCCTTGCGCTCGACTCCGTCGCCGACATCGGCGAGATCGTCGCGCAGCGTATCGACCAGCGGGATATCGTAGCCGCGTTCGTTGGGAAGATACTCCTCGAGCGAGAGTAAGGCCGTCCCGCGGACGCGCTGAAGAATACCGTCGAGGTCGCGCCGCGAGACGCCGAGATGGGCGGCGAGTTCGTCATCGGTGGGAACCCGCCCAAGCGACGCCTCGAGTTCGCTTATCGCCCGCTCTACCTCCCGCGCGCGCTGCCGCACGGCGCGCGGCACCCAATCCAACGATCGCAGCGCGTCGAGGATCGCTCCATTGATCCGCGTGATCGCGTAGGTTTCGAATTTCACGCCGCGCGCATCGTCGTACTTCTCTATAGCGTCGATGAGCCCCACGATTCCATCGTTGATCAGATCGTTGATTTCGACGTTCGGAGGCAAATTCGACGAGACGCGCCCGGCGACGTATTTCACCAAGTGAAGGTACTTGTGAATTAATTCTTCGCGCGTGTAGGTCTCGCCGGCGATGCAATAACGTCCGACGGAGCGATCGTTCATCGCGAACTCTCTCCGAACGAGCGATGGGTGAGTTCGACGAGCGTCGACGCGATGCGCTCGAGCGGTTCGACGCGGTCGACGAGCCCTGCGACCGCCGCCGCGCGCGGCATCCCGTAGACCACGCAGGTCGCCTCGTTCTGACCGACGACATAACCGCCGCGTTCTTTCAGCACGCGCAAGCCTTTGACGCCGTCCTGCCCCATGCCGGTGAGAATAACGCCGAGCGCACCGGCACCGAACGCCATCGCCGTCTGCTCGGCGAGCACGTCGACCGAGGGCACGTGCAGCGAGCTCCCGTCATCGGCGCGAAGAGCGACGACAATTTCGCCGAACGAACGATGTAATTCGAGCTGTTTCCCGGAGGGCACGACCAGCACGCTGCCCCGCGCGACGATCATTCCCTCGGCCGCCTCGACGACATGCAACGCGCTCTGAGCGTTGAGACGATCGGCGAGCGGGCGCGTGAAGCCGAGCGGCATATGCTGGACCAGGAGAATCGGTGTCGGATAGTTGGCAGGCAGCGCGGGAATGACTTTCGAGAGCGCAACCGGGCCACCGGTCGAGGTTCCGATCGCGGTGCATTCAAAAAATTCATGCCAAGCGCGCGGCGGCCCGACGGAGATCGGCGCGGGCGGCGCCGGAGCCGGCGCTACGGGGCGACGTTCGGGAGCGGGGCGGGTGCCGCGGCGGCCGAAGATCGCGATCTTCGTTAATAGATCGCGTTGTACGTCTTTGATATTCGCGTAGACGCTGTCGGGCTTGGCGATAAAATCGACGGCGCCGAGTTCCAACGCGCGGAAGGTCGTCTCCGCACCTTCGCGGGTGAGCGCGCTGACCATGATGATCGGCGTGCGCGAGCGTTCGTGAATCAAGCGAACCGCTTCAAGCCCGCCGATGCCCGGCATCTCGACATCCATCGTGATGACATCGGGGAGGAGCTCCTCGGCCCGCGTCACGCCTTCTTCCCCGCTGCGCGCCGTACCGACGACCTCGATCTCCTCGCTACTCTCAAGCATTTTGACGATCGCCTGGCGCATGAACGCCGAGTCGTCGACGACGAGAACTTTAACGCGCGCCATCGTTCCCTCGCAGTCGATAGTAGATCGCCTTCGGCGTTACCACCGGCTCGTATAGATCCGTTAGGCGAATGATCGATTCGGCATGTCCGAGGAAGAGATAGCCGCTCGGCCGCAGTGCCTTCGCGAAATTTTCCACCACGCGCTTCTGGGTAGGTTTATCGAAATAGATCAAAACGTTCCGGCAGAAAATCGCATCGGCCGGCCCGTACGCGGCAACGGCACGCTGGTCGAGCAGATTCACGCGCGAAAATTCGACCATACGCTTGATCTCATCGGAGATAAAATATCCACTCTCGAACGGGCGAAAATTTTTGGCCATGACCTCCGGGGGCGTCGCGCGGAACGAAAGTTCGCGATAGAACCCGGTCTTCGCTTTTTCCAGCGCGCGCGGCGAAATATCGCCGGCTTTTATATCGATCTCCGACGGAGCGATGCGCCCCCCGGCGAGCAAGAGCATGGCGATGGTGTACGGTTCTTCACCGGTCGAACAGGCCGCCGACCAAATACGCAAGCGTCGGCGACTTTTGAGTGCCTCATCGACGACCTCGCTCGCCAGAACGTCGAGTTGTGCGCGTTCGCGAAAAAAATACGTTTCATTGTTGGAGAGCACCGAAGCTAACTCATCCCACTCCGCCTCTCTTTCGGCAGAGATCGTGAGATAGCGGTAATACTCGTCAAAATCCGCGACTCGACATTTTATCAAACGCGTCTGGAGCCGGCTCTGAAGCAGAAATTGCTTCGAGTCGTCGTAATAAATACCGAACCGCTCGCGGATTGCATCGCGCAAACGAGCGTACTGTTCGGCCGTTATCGGCATTACCGACATCGCGACCTACGCAAGCAGCGATCTCGCCCCGAAGCGGGCGGCCTGAAGGTAGAGAAAGAGCCGATCGGCCCAGGTGCGATCGAAGCGTTCGTTGGCGATAAGCTCCGCAAAGCGCGGAACCGCCGCGAACTGCCGGAAGAGCAAGCGAAAGCGTTCGGGGCGCCGACCTAAAAAGTCGATCAACTTCACGCGCCGAGCGAGCCGAGCGTAAAAGCGATCGTGGAGCGCGCGCGCGTACGCCGCCGATGCACGGGCTGCATCGCCGCGATAGCGCCACGCAATATCGGCGAGCATGCGCCCGCTCGTCGCCGCTTCGTAGATCCCCTCGCCGTTCGTCGCGTCGACGAGCCCGGCAGCGGTACCGCCGATGCTCACCCCCTCCGCCCCGACATTCGGGCGCGGCATTCCGCCGTAGAGGAGATGTCCCTCGAGCTTCACGCGCGCCTCGATACCGGGTGCGAGACGGCGAATCGTTCGATCGGCGAAAGTATCGAGCTCCGCTCGAAGATCGGCACCCTGTACCTTCCCGGTGATTCCCAAGCCGATGGCGAGGTGATCGCGTTTCGGAAACATCCAGGCAACGACCAAGCGGCCGTCGCGCGCCGGATAATAATGCAGTTCCAGCGTTTCGTAGGTGACCGGCGTGGCTGGGCGAGCGAGGTACCACCGTTGCTGCAAGGTCGTCATCAACCCCGAGGACCAACCCGAAAATGCGAAGTCCGGAAGTCGCTCCAATTTTGCGGTCGAGCCGGCGGCGAGAAAAACATGGCGCGCGCTTATACGCCGCCGTACCCCGAGCGCGGTTTCGGCGTACTCGACGACTTTGCGATCCCCGTCCACGGCGAGATCGCGGAAGAGTGCATTGGTGCGAATCTCGGCGCCGGCTTCGACGGCGTGCGCGGCAATAGCTCCGTCGAGCTCCTCGCGCGTCGAGGTGTGCCCGGGGCCAAAACGCACGGCGTGCTCTTCGCCGAAGGGATCGAAGAGCGCGAGACGGGGCGTGTTGCAATGAATCAAGGAGTCGGGGAGATCGAACTCACCGCAAAATCCCGGGCGCAGCCCCGCGGCACAGACGCGCTTGCTCCCGACGACGGCATCCTTCTCCAGCACGACGACGCGCATGCCGCGCGATGCGGCCTCGCGGGCGGCAACGCCGCCGGCTGGACCGCAGCCAACGATAAGCAGGTCGGTCGACTCGATCATCGACGATGCCATTCGCGTCGCACCCGCATCACTCCGTTCCAGGTAGCGCTTGCGACCGACAAGAACCTCCGGATACATGATGAAGGATCGCAAACCAAGAAATTATCTCGATCTTCCCCTGGGCGTGCGCGCCCCCGAAGAGATCAACGTGGTCGTCGAGATTCCCGAAAAGTCGCGCAACAAATACGAGTACGATAAGGAACTCGACATCTTTCGGCTCGACCGCGTCCTTCACTCGGCGATTCACTATCCCGGGGACTATGGCTTTGCCCCGCAGACGCTCGCGCTCGACGACGATCCGCTCGACGTGCTCGTCTTGACTATCGAACCGACCTTCCCGGGTTGTCTCGTCGCGGCGCGGCCGATCGGCCTGCTCGAGATGTTCGATCAAGGCAAGGAAGACGATAAGGTGCTCGCGGTTCCGGTCGGCGAGCCCGCGTTCGATGAAATTCACAATTTCACGCAGATTTTTCCGCATCTCCTCAAAAAGGTCTCGCACTTTTTCGAGAGCTACAAAC
>DAHUYY010000004.1:0-21742 GCA_027306845.1 Vulcanimicrobiota bacterium
GCGGAAGATCGAGCGTAGGTGGGCGCGAATGGTGGCGACGCTCCGTGCCGAAGATTCGGCGATCCCCTTCGGCGAGAGCCCGCGCTCGAGCGCGCGAAGAATCTCTGACTCTGCTTCCGTGAGTAGAAGTCGCGCTGGGGCGCTCGGGAGCGCGGAGCGGGAGGCGCCGAACGCGGCGCGCAGCAAGCGGGCAAAACCATGGCGCCCCGCCGATTCGAGCGCGGTGAGTGCAAGGCGACGTTCGCTCTCGGCGTTTCCGGAATTCGAAAGAGCGATCGATCGAGCCGCCTCGGAGAGCGCTCGGTCCCAAGCTCTCGTTACGCGCTTTGGGAGATGACGGAGCGCGAGGCTCGATCGGCCGACGAAGATCTCGCCGATCGCAAGGTGCGTTCGCGCCACGACCTCGAAGTTTCGGTCGATCGCGGTCGTACTTGGCGGAGTTTTTTTTGCGGCCTCAATCTTCGCGATTGCTTCGTCGCGGTCGCCGGCGAAGGCGTGGAACATCGCCGTCGTCGCGAGAAGTGCACGCGCCTCGGCAAGGTTATGGATCTCGCCGATGCATGCGGTTAACCGCCGGGCCGCCTCCGCAAAATTCCCATCCCATCCGAGGCGCGTCGCGACGGCGAAAGCAAAGAAGAAGTCGTTACGAGATATTTGTCCTCCGGGTTCGATTCGCAGCGTGCTTTGTTCGGCGCGCTCGGCCTGGCCGCATTCGATCGCGATGGCAAAGCAGAGGCGCAATGCATGCGCCCGCAATGGCGTGTTGCCGTCGCGCTCCGCGCATTTCTCCATTTCTGCTGCATAGTGGTATGCGTTCGATAAATCGTCGTGAAACGTGACCGAAATCGAGCAAAGCGTACTGTAAAGATGTGCCTGAAGCGCATCATCCCCCAAGCGTCGCGCGAGTTCGAGCGCTCGCATCGCAATGCGCTCGGCGTCGGCCGGCCGGTCGCAGTGGAACTCAACCCAGGCGGCGCGCATCGAGACGCGGGCGACGAGCGCCTCTTCGCCCTCGACGCTCACCTCTTCGAGTGCGGCGCGTACTTCACGCCACGCCTCATCGAGGTTTCCGGTGACCACGAGCGCGAGCGCATGAACGCTGCGAGAATCGGCGCGACTCATCGCGCTTCCCTCCGCGACCGCCGGGGCGATCGTCGCGAGCGCCTCCGGGCGCGCGAGGTTGATATAGAGCAGACTCAAGCGCCGCGAGAGCGCCGAGTGTAACTCGGGGTCATGAGAGGCGCGAATCGCGGCGATATAGAGTTGCTCGGAGCGATCGACGTTGCCGTGGAAGGCTTCGAGCGCCGCGCGGACACCCAAGAGCATCGGCTCGCCGCGTCGCCGTTCCAGCGAGACGGCGTGCAACGCCTGTTCGACGCTCTCCCAACGCCCGGCGTCGAGTAATGCGAAGCCTTCTTGCGCCAGCAGCGCATCGATGCGTTCGGGTGCGTAGGTGCGCGCGAGGTCGAGCGCTTCGCCGGCTCGTCCGCACGCGGCGAGTGCCGCGACGACGCGCGAGAGAATCGCGCTGCGCTCCTGCGGGCTCGCCGAGCGAACGATCGCCTCGGTGGCGAGGTCGTGGAGGCTGACGCGCGTCGGTGCATCGTGGATCGGAAACGCCGACTCTCGCAACCAGCGCAGCCCCGCATGCGGCTCGGAGACGCCGCAGCGTTCGAGCAACTCCGCATCGATCCAGCGCGCAAAGGCCGCGACCAACGCGAGTTCGCGCCATTGCGGTGGCGATTCACAAGCGAACTGCTCGGCGAGATAGGCGAAGGCCATCTCCCGCGTCATCGCTTGTAAGGCGATGAGATCGCCGGCACGCTCGGCGGCGCGCTGTGCGAAGCGCAGGACGATCGGCCAACCATCGGCGAGCGAGAGCGCCGCGCGGAGGGCCCCTTCGTCGAGATGCGGGGCTCGTTCGGCGAGCAGCGCGCGCGCCTCCGCGGGTTCGAGGGCAAGGTCGTCGGCGACCACCGCGAGCGATGCATCGCCGGTCGCCAGCCAATTTCCCCACGGCAGCGGCAACGCACGCCGCGAGATGAGCAGCCACCGTGCTTCGTGCAGTCGCTCGACGAGCGCCTCGAGCAGAAGCATCGAGAGGCGATCCTCGACGAGAAGATGCAGGTCGTCGAGCGCGAGCAGCGGCTCGAGATCGAGGCGATGGGCGCAGAACCACTCGACCAGCGCGCGCACGCTTTCATCTTCGCGCGCCTCTTTTAAGAGCTTGGCGAGCGCCGCGCGCGAGAGTTCGAATGCATCGGCGAGCAGAAAGGCAAGCGCTCCGCTCTCGGCGGGTGCGTCGCGAACCTCGATCCAGCGAACCGAGCGTCCGGTACAGGCGGCTCGTGCTGCGGTGCTCTTCCCCCAGCCCGCACCGGCTTGGATGCGTGCTACACGAAAACGCAGCGCGGCAGAAACGGCGATCTCGGCGCGCCCCTTTGCCGCCCCAATCTCGCCGATCCGTTTACCAGATGCCAAGGGCGACCTTCACATCGTCGCTCGCCATCGTCTTCGGATCCCAGGGAGGGGAGAACGTAATCTCCACTTTCACGCTCTCGACGCCTTCGACGGCCTTCGTGCGATCTTCCACCGACTGCTTAAAGAGCGGGCCGACCGGGCACATCGGCGAGGTCAAGGTCATCGTTACGGTAACGTGTTCGCCCTTTGCGCCTTCGACCGTGACGTCGTAGAGCAATCCCAATTCGACAATACCGAGATTGAGTTCGGGGTCTTTGACCTCCGCGAGTGCTTCGCGAACTTGGTCGACGGTCGGCATGGGGCGTGCTCTTTCTACTTTACAACAAACGCTTCGATAGGCTTTCGGAACCTACGCGCCGTAGGGTGCCGATGTGTCAATGCGCCGTATGGGATTGCTCTCAACCATCACCTTCCTCCTTGCGCTCGCGCCGGGGGTCGCGCTTGCGGGCGCCTCTGCTGCCGTAGGCCTCGCCGTCACCAGCCAGCCGAACTCGACCGGGGGGATGGCCATCCTCAGCAGCGGACCATCGATTCCCTTGCTGCCGGTCGATTTTCAGGGCAGCCTCGCCGTGCCGCTCACCAAGAACGGTGGCTTTGCGTTGACCGCCGAGATGCGCGGCTTCACCGGCGGCGGCTTCGGCGGCGCCTATTTCGGGGGCGGGGTCGGGCTCGGGACGATCGGCACCACCCGGACGATGGGTCCGGTTCTGACGGTCTTTGCCGGCAAGTCGATCGCACCGTTTACCTCCTTGGAGATTCGCCTCTACCAGGCTACGCGGGACGGGGGCAGCACGATCGGGTTCGTCGGGCTCCGCTTCGGGCTGTAACGAGCGAAACTTTATGCGCGTTCTACGGTTGGAGAGAGTAAGAGGAGACGAGTAAAGATGTCGATGTGGGAACCGTTCACCGAGCGGGCGCGCCGGAGTATCGTTTTGGCTCAGGAAGAGGCGCAACGTCTCGGCAATAATTATATCGGTACGGAGCACATCTTGCTCGGCATCATCTCCGAGGGCGAGAGCCTCGCCGCCAAAGTGCTCGAATCGCTCGGCGTCAATCTGGCGAAAGTGCGCCAGGAAGTCGAAGCGATCGTCGGGCGCGGCGGGCAGTCGATGCAACAGGAGATGGTCTTCACTCCGCGCGCAAAGCGCGTGATCGAGCTCGCCTTTGAAGAAGCGCGTCAGCTCAACCACAACTATATCGGAACCGAACATCTGCTGCTCGGGCTCATCCGCGAGGGCGAAGGCGTCGCGGCACGCGTGCTCGCTAATCTCGGCGTCGACCCCGCGAAGGTGCGCGTGCAGACCACGTCGCTTCTCGGGAGCGAGGCGCAGACACCGGTTCCCAAAGGAAAGAGCAAGACCCCGACCCTCGACACCTACGGGCGCGATCTCACGCAACTTGCGCGCGACCGTAAGCTCGACCCGGTCATCGGGCGTGCGAACGAAATCGAACGCGTGATTCAAATTCTCTCGCGTCGCACCAAGAATAATCCGGCCCTCATCGGCGAGCCCGGCGTCGGCAAAACGGCGATCGCCGAAGGGCTCGCGCAGCGCGTGATCTCCGGTGAGATTCCCGAGCCGCTCCGCGACAAGCGCGTCATCACGCTCGATCTCGCGGGGCTCGTCGCCGGCACGAAGTATCGCGGCGAGTTCGAAGAGCGCATGAAACGCGTCATGGACGAAATCCGCAATGCCGCCGGCGAGATCATCCTCTTCATCGACGAGTTGCACACGCTCGTCGGTGCGGGAGCCGCCGAAGGCGCGATCGATGCAAGCAATATCATCAAGCCGGCGCTCGCGCGCGGAGAATTGCAATGCATCGGCGCGACGACGCTCAACGAGTTTCGGAAGTACATCGAGAAGGATAGCGCGCTCGAGCGCCGCTTCCAACCCGTGATGGTCGGCGAGCCGAGCCTCGATGAAACCGTTGAGATTCTCAAGGGGCTGCGCGAACGCTACGAACAGCATCACAAAGTGCGCATCACCGACGACGCGCTCGTTGCTGCCGCAAAGCTCTCCGATCGCTACGTTACCGATCGCTTCTTGCCCGATAAGGCGGTCGATCTCATCGACGAAGCCGGCTCGCGCGTACGCTTGCAAGCGACGTTGCCGCCGCGCGAGATGCGCGAGCTCGATACGCAGATTCGCAACGTCGTTTCCGACCGCGAGACTGCGGTGAAAGCGCACGATTTCGATCGCGCGACGGCGCTGCGCGAACAAGAAGAGCGGATGCGTCTCGAACGCGGTAAGCTCGAGCACGACTGGAAAGAGGCGCGCGCCGCAAGCGAAGGTAAACTCGAAGTAACCGAGGCCGACATCGCGCATATCGTGTCGTCGTGGACGAAGATTCCCGTAAGCCGCCTCGCGCAAGCCGAGACGCAGAAACTTCTGGAGATGAAGGAGTCGCTGCATAAGCGTATCGTCGGGCAGGACGAAGCGATTGAAGTCATCACCCGCGCGATTCGTCGCTCGCGCGCCGGCCTGAAGAACCCGAATCGGCCGATCGGCTCGTTTATTTTCCTCGGGCCCACCGGTGTCGGTAAAACCGAGGTTGCGCGCAGCCTTGCGGAGTTTCTCTTCGACGACGAAGAATCGATGATCCGCATCGATATGTCGGAGTACATGGAGAAATATTCGGTCTCGCGGCTCGTCGGAGCGCCTCCGGGATACGTGGGATACGAAGAAGGCGGGCAACTCACCGAAGCGGTGCGTCGCCGCCCCTACGCCGTCGTGCTTCTCGACGAGATCGAGAAAGCGCATCCCGACGTCTTTAACCTGCTCCTACAGATGCTCGACGACGGTCGCTTGACCGATAGCCAAGGGCGGCAGGTCGATTTTAAAAACGCCGTCGTCATTATGACCAGCAATATCGGTGCGACCGGTATGCAAACGACGACCGATATCGGTTTCCGTCCGCAAAAGATCGATGTCGACGAGGGCAACAAGGCCTACGAACGCATGAAAGGCAAAGTGCTCGAAGAGGTCAAGCAGTCGTTCCGTCCCGAGTTCCTCAACCGAATCGACGAGCTCGTCGTTTTCCATCAACTCACGCGCGAACAGATCGAAGAGATCGTCGGCCTGGAACTCGAGAAAGTTATGCGCGAGGTCAAAGCGCAGGATATGCACCTACGCGTGACCGATGCGGCGAAGGGCGTGCTGGCGAAGAAGGGCTGGGATCCGCAATTCGGAGCGCGGCCGTTGCGGCGCGCGATTCAACGGCTCGTCGAAGATGAACTCGCCGAGGAGATGATCCGCGGTAACTTCACCGCCGGCGATACGATTCTCGCCGATATCGATCCGGAGAACGCGGAGAAATTACGCTTCAGCAAAATTCCGTCGGTCGAACCGCCGACGGCCCCGCCGGCTGAAGCCGCGCACGCATAGTCGGCCTCTCCGACCCGTAGGGTGGCTCGAGTCGATGCGAAATCCGTGCTGCTGGTGCGTCTCCTCGGCGCGCTCGATGAAGGCTGCTATTCGTTCGACGGGCTGCGCGAGCGCATCGGCCAGGATGGAGCGCTCCCGAGTCCACGATCGTTACGCCGTTATCTCTCGGTGCTCGCCGACGCGAATTTTCCGTGGTTTTACGACCGCGCTCGCGGCGTCTATCGCTTCGTCGACGGCTATTCGCTGCGTGCCCTCAAACTCGACCGCGGCGAGATCTTCGGCCTCGTTGCGCTTCGCTCGTTAGCGAAGTCGCTCGGCGGCTCGGTCGGTGCAGCGGTCGATACGCTCGCACGTCGCGTCGTTGCATCGGGTGCGGGGCAGTCGCCCGAAGCGCACGATCTTCCCTTCGGAATGCCGCTTCCTCACGCACAACTCGACGAGCGCTCGGAGAGCGTACGGGAGGTGCTCGCAGCCGCCGAGCGCGACAGTCGCGTGGTGACGATCGCGTACGTAGACCGTTACGGGAAAAGCAGCACGCGCGATTTCGAACCCTACGGGCTCATCGTCGCCGGCGGGCGTTACTATTGCGTCGGATACGACCGCATGCGACGTGCCCGGCGGACTTTTGCACTCGACGGAATCGAGTCGGCTCGCCTGACCGCCCGCACCTACCAGCGTCCCGCCGAGTTCGATCTGGACAAGCTCATGTCGAGCTCGATTTCGGGGCTGATGACCGGGGAGGCGGCGCACGAAGTCGTCGTCCGCTTCGATTCGCGGATCGCCAAGGCCGCGGTGGCGACGACCTCCCGGCTCGACCGCGACGTCTCGAAAAATGACGACGGCAGCGTCGAACTGCGGCTACGCGTCGCCGACCTCGACGAACTACTGCGTTGGGTGCTCGGCTGGGGAAGCGAGGCGCGGCTCGTCGGGCCCCCGAGTGCATTGCTCGGGATGCGCCGCTTGCTTTCCGAGATCGGCCGACACTACGAAGGCGCCCCGAAAATGAGGTGATTGAGGCACCGCGCCGAAGGCTACGCGTCGATGAAACGCACCATTACGTTCGCCGCTCTCGTCGGGCTCGCGCTCTCGCTGCTCGCGCCGAAGCCGGCATATAGTTTTTTCGGCGGTCTGCCGATCGACGGCATTCGTTGCGATGCAACCGAAGGCGTCGTGCTCCACATCCACAGCCACCTCCAACTCATCAATCGCGGCCGCAACGTCGCTCTTCCGGCGTATATCGGCATTCCGTCGGTGCAGCCGGCGTGCCTCTACTGGTTGCACACGCACGACGCAAGCGGCATCATCCATATCGAATCGCCGACGAAACGTCCGTTCACCCTCGGTGAATTTTTCGATGTATGGGGAAAAAACCTCAGTTGGAGTTCGGCGGGGCCGTTGCACGCGCCGCGCGGCACGCGCCTGCGCGTTATCGTCAACGGCCGGCTCTGGCACGGTCGCTCGCCGCGCGCGATCCTTTTACGCAACCATGAAGATATCACGATCGAAGCCGGGCCGCCGTTCGTTCCCCAACACCCGTTTAATTGGTCGGGGATGTAGCCGATAGCGATGTCTGCAACCACCACAACCGTCGAACTCGACGGCCGTCACCTCTCGCTCGAAAGCATCGCCGCCGTCGCCGAAGGCGGTGCGCGGTTACGCGTCACCGATGAAGCGATGGGGCGCGTCGCGCGGGCACGGCAGTTCGTCGAAGAACGCTTCGCCGACGGCGATGCGATCTACGGCGTCACGACGGGGTTCGGTCGGCTCGCGAACGTGCAGATCGATCCCGCCGACGCGGCACTCTTGCAACTCAATCTCGTCCGTAGCCATGCCGCCGGAACCGGTGCGCCGCTCGACGAGCGTTACGTTCGCGCAGCGGGCGTGCTGCGCGTGAATTCGCTTGCCGCCGGGCATTCGGGTATCGCCCCGGCGACGCTCTCGCTGTTGGTCGAGACACTCAATCGCGCGGTGACGCCGGTCGTCCCGATGCAGGGTTCGGTCGGAGCGAGCGGCGATCTCGCTCCGCTCGCGCACATGTCGCTCTTGCTCATCGGCGAAGGCGAAGCGCTCTACGGCGGTAAGCGCATGCCCGCGGCGGAGGCGCTCGCGCAGGCGGGGCTGACGCCGGTCGTCCTCGGCGCGAAGGAAGGGCTCGCGCTCATCAACGGCACCCAGGTGATGACGGGCATCGCCGCACTCTCGCTCCTACAAGCGCAACGCCTCGCCGATAGCGCCGACCTCATCGCCGCGCTCTCGCTGGAGGCGTATCTCGGTACCGATGCCGTCTTCGATCGACGTATCAACGCGTTGCGGCCGCACCGCGGGCAGCGCATCGTCGCCGCTCGGCTCCGTCGTTTCCTGGAAGGCTCGGAGATCATGCAGTCGCATCGCGCATGCGGCCGCGTTCAGGATCCCTATTCGTTCCGCTGCATCCCCGTCGTCCACGGCGCGGTGCGCGACTCCATCGAACACGCACGCACGGTCGCCGAGATCGAAGCGAACTCGGTCACCGATAATCCGCTGGTCTTTCCGGAGGATCGCGCGTTTTTAAGCGGGGGAAATTTTCACGGCGAACCGATCGCGCTGGCGATCGATTTTCTCAAAATGGCGATCTGCGAGATCGCCTCGATCTCGGAACGACGGCTTTACTTACTGCTCAATGCCGCCGACCGCGATCTCCCACTCTTTCTCGCAAGGAAGAGTGGCCTCGAATCGGGGCTGATGATCGTGCAATACGCATCGGCGGCGCTGGTCAACGATAACAAAGCGCTCGCCTGGCCGAGCAGTGTCGATTCGATTCCGACATCGGCCGGGCAAGAAGACCACGTCAGTATGGGGATGACCTCGGCGAACAACCTGGTTCGCGTGCTCGATAATGTCGAAGGCGCGCTCGCCTGCGAACTCCTCGCCGCTCTCGCCGCGACCGATTTTCGCCGCCCGCTCCGCAGCGCGCGCGCGACCGACGAGCTCTACGCGCTTGCGCGTCGCGAGATTCCACCGTTAGCCGGAGATCGTTCGCCGGCGCCCGATATTGCCGCCGCGCGCGCGCTGATTCGCTCCGGTGCGATCGCGCGGATTTTTGCTCGAGAAACCATTGACTAGCGAGAGGAAAGCGCGATGAGTATGACGTTGTCGGGTCCGCGGCCGGTGCGCGCCGCGCGCGGTACGGAATTGACCTGCTTGGGGTGGCCGCAGGAAGCCGCGCTGCGCATGCTGATGAACAACTTAGATCCCGAGGTCGCCGAACGCCCCGACGATCTCGTCGTTTATGGCGGTAGCGGCCGCGCGGCGCGCTCGTGGGAGGCCTTCGATGCCTTGGTCCGCACGCTGCGCCGACTGAAAAACGATGAAACGATGATCGTCCAGAGCGGTAAGCCGGTCGCGGTTTGGAAGACGCACGAACGCGCGCCGCGCGTGTTGATCGCCAATAGCAATCTCGTTCCGAAGTGGGCCGACTGGGAGACCTTTCGTTCGCTCGAAGCGCAGGGCTTGACGATGTACGGCCAGATGACCGCAGGTTCGTGGATCTATATCGGCACGCAAGGAATCGTGCAAGGAACCTACGAGACCTTCGCGGAGCTCGCGCGCCAACATTACGGCGGCACGCTGCGCGGCCGTATCGCGCTTACTGCCGGGATCGGCGGAATGGGCGGCGCCCAGCCGTTGGCGATCACGATGTGCGAGGGAATTGCGTTGGTCGTCGACGTCGACCGCGCGCGGCTCGAACGTCGGCGCGATCTGCGATATTTAGATCTCGTCGTCGATTCGCGCGAAGAGGCGCTCGCGCGCGTCGAGCGCGCTCGGCGCGACGGCGAGGCGATCTCGGTGGGCTACCAAGGAAATGCCGCCGATGAATTCGCGGCGCTCTTCGATGCGGGCCTCCGACCCGATGCGGTTACCGACCAGACCTCCGCGCACGATATGCTCAACGGCTACGTCCCCTCGGGCTTCACCCTCGCCGAAGCCGAGGCGCTCCGTGCGAGCGATCCTGCGGAGTACGAACGGCGCAGTTATGAAACCGCCGGTCGCCACGTCGAAGCGATGCTGCGATTTCTCGACGCGGGAGCGATTGTTTTCGATTACGGAAACAATCTGCGTGAGGCGGCAAAGAAGGCGGGCGTCGCGCGTGCATTCGATTTTCCGGGCTTCGTGCCGGCCTTTATTCGCCCGCTCTTCTGCCGTGGGAGCGGCCCGTTCCGCTTTGCCGCGCTCTCGGGGGATCCGGCCGATATCGCACGTTGCGATCGCGAATTGCTCGCCCTCTTCCCCGAAGACGCACACCTGCACCGTTGGCTGACGATGGCGCGCGAACGGATTTCCTTTCAAGGGTTACCGGCACGCATCTGTTGGCTCGGTTACGGCGACCGAGCGAAGGCCGGGCTTGCGTTTAACGATCTCGTGCGTCGCGGCGAACTCTCCGCGCCGATCGTGATCGGGCGCGACCATCTCGATACCGGTAGCGTCGCGTCGCCGTATCGGGAGACCGAGGGTATGCGGGATGGGAGCGATGCGATCGCCGACTGGCCGATTCTCAACGCGCTGCTCAATACCGCAGCGGGTGCGCATTGGGTGAGTTTCCACCATGGAGGCGGCGTCGGCATCGGATACAGCCTCCATGCAGGCATGGTCGTCGTCGCCGACGGTTCGCGCGATGCCGAGGAGCGTCTCGGTGCCGTTCTCGCAACCGATTGCGGCATGGGCGTGGTGCGCCATGCCGATGCCGGGTACGAGATCGCGATCGAGACCGCCGACGAGAAGGGCATCGATTGGCGTCTCTAGCAGCGGCGCCGCCGCTGCTGGTGCGAGCGCGTGCGCTAGTAACCTGCGATACCGATGCACCGCAGCAGGGGATAACCTTCGACGATCTCGGGTTCGTCGAACGCGGCGCGATCTTCGTTCGCGACGGGCGCATCGCCGCACTCGGCGAGCGCGCCTCGGTCGAGCGGGTCGCGGCGGGAATCGACTGCGAGATCCTCGATCTTCCCGAGACGCTGCTCGTTCCTGGTTTTGTCGACGCGCACACGCATCCGCTATTCGCAGGTAACAGAGAGCCCGATTTTCGAGCGCGCCTGCGGCACGAGCCCGCTCCGCTCGGAATGCTCTATACCGTCGAACGAACGCGCGAAGCGTTGCTCGCGCCGGAGCGTTTTTGGAGTGTGGATGTTGCCCCGCGCCTGCGATCGATGCTCGAACATGGAACGACGACCGCCGAGGTGAAGACCGGATACGCGCTCCATCGCCCCGGTGAGCTCGAGCTGCTCGATTTGCTCGCCCGCGCGCACGCCGATGAAATGCTGCCGCATATCGTTTCCACCTTTCTCGGCGCTCACGCGCTGCCGCCGGAGTTTCCCGACGCCGACGGATACGTCGACTACCTGATCGATCAGTGTCTTCCGTTCGCGCGCGTGCACGGGGCGCGTTATGCCGATGCATTTTGCGAGCCCGGGTTTTTCTCGGCGGCGCAGACGGAGCGCTATCTCGAAGCCGCCCGCCGTCTCGGGCTGCGCCTGCGCGTGCATTGCGACGAAATGCAGCATGGCGGCGCTGCGACGATGGCGCTCGCGCTCGGCGTCGATGCAATCGACCACGGAAATTATATGACCGAGGGCGATATCGAACGGCTCGCCGCGGGGCAGAGCGTTCTCGTCGCGTGCCCGGCGACGATCGATTACCTCGGGCTCGAGCGCCACGCTCCGGTTCGCAGCGTGCTCGAAGGCGGCGGTCGCGTTGCCTTTGCAAGCGATTTCAATCCGGGCACCTCACCCTGCCTCAATCTCGCACACGTCGCCTATCTCGGAAGAAAACTCTTCGGATTGAGCGCGGCAGAGGCGCTCGACGCGGTGACGCGTCAGGCCGCTCGTAGCCTGCATATCGATCGCGGCATTCTGCGCGTCGGCGGCGAAGCGGATGTTGTAGCGTTGCGGATCGAGGGAGCCGATGAGTTCGGATGGCTGCACGGCGGCAACATCGCCGCTGCAGTCGTGCGCTCGGGCCGGGTGGTGAAATGAGCGAACTCTTTATCGCCGCGCGCGCGCTCGTCGCCGGAGAGGAGCGCCGCGAGGTTGCATTTCTCGTCGAAAAGGGCCGCTTTTCGAAGATCGGCGATGCGAAGACCCTGGCGATCGAGGCTGCGCGCCGCGGCACGAAGACGCGACGTTTTCCCGAGGATCGTTTGTTGGTGCCGGGCTTTATCAACGGGCACAGCCACGCCTACCAGGTGTTGTTGCGCGGCTGGGCCGATGACTGGAGCTTCGATAAATGGCGCAGCGATGCGCTCTAGCGCATCGTGCCGCAGCTGACCCCGGAGGATATTTACTGGGTCTTCGTCTTTGCGTTCAGCGAGATGCTCGCCGCGGGAATTACTACCGTCGCCGAATTTTTCTATCTGAACGGCGCGGGCAACGCCCATGCCGACGCCGCGATCCGAGCCGCCCGCGAAACCGGCATCCGCCTCGTGTTCGCGCGTACGTGGATGGATGCAGCGTACGCCCCTGCTGCATATCGCGAGACCATCGAAGAAGCCCGAACGCGCAGTCTCGAACTTTTAGCGGCGTATCCGGAGATTCACTTTTGCGTTGCACCGCATTCGTTGCATGCCGCATCGCCGGCGATGATCGAGGCCGCGGCGGCGTTTGCAGCCGAGCACGATTGCATGCTGCACGTCCACGTAGCCGAAGCCGCATACGAAGGTGCGGCGACGCTCTCCGAGCACGGAGCGACGCCGATTCGGCTGCTCGATCGCCTCGGTGCGCTCAACGAACGGTGCGTCGCCATTCACGCCATTTACATCGACGAAGAGGAGCAGGCGTTGCTCGCCGCGCGCGGGGCGCGCGTCATTCACAACCCGATGACCAATCAATATCTCGGTGACGGAATCTGCGACATATCGGGGCTGCGCGCGCTCGGTGTCGCAATCGGGCTTGGAACCGATGCCGATGTGAAGCCCTCGGCGATCGATGAGATGCGCGCGGCCTCCCTGTTGCAGAAGATCGCTCGTACCGACGGTGCGGCATTCGGCGCGCGGTCGGCGTTCGATTTGGCAACGGCGAGCGGCGCGCGCGCGCTGCGCCTCGACGCGGGGCGTTTTGAAGAGGGCGCCTTCGCCGATTTCGTCGTGCTCGATGCTCGGGGGATCGACCCGTGGGCGCCGGCAGTGAACGCGCTGGTCTACCGGGGCGAGGATGCATGGGTTCAGGGAAGCTTCGTCGGCGGAAAGCGCGTTGCCGGACGCGAGCCGAGCCCGGCGGCGATTGCGGCGCGCGAGCGCTTACGTGGAATCGCCGAACGCCTCATTCCGTAGGAGCCGCATGAAGGTACCGAAGCGCGCGTTATTCTCCGGAGTCGACGGCATCTCGGTGTAGACGACGATTATCGCGCGTCGCCCGTCGCCGGTCGTAAGGATCCCGCCGTCGTGGGTGACCTCGCTCGTGTCGCCGGTCTTGTGGGCGAACCGGTCGCCTGCGGAGAGTCCGAGGCTCAACTTATCGTTCCAGCGCTGCTCGCCGAGCCAACCCTCCAGTAACTCCGCTCCCGGGAACGCGCGCTCCGCGATCAGCCGGAAGAGGCGCGCCGCGTCGCGGACGGGGTGGGCGTTGCGATGCTCCCCGTCCCACTGCGGGTCGGCGATGAGCGGATCGCTCCCCGAGAGCTTACGGTGGAATGCCGTGCCGGCGAGGCCGAGCTCCTCGCGAACGATCGCCGTGGCGCGTTCGCGCCCGAGGCGGTCGAACAGCTCGTTGGTCGCGACGTTATCCGAGCGGTCGACGGCGTAGCGGCACAGCTCCTCGAGGCTCGCTGCGTAGCCCGGCTCGATCGGCGAGGGCGCGTCGTTGAGCGTGAGGTTCTCGGCGCGGACGGAGCGCCGTTCGTCGAGCCGCTGCTCGCCGCGCGCCGCCAGCAGAAGTGCCGCCGCCGCGAGCGGGCTCTTGATGGTGCTCGCGGGATAGATCGCGCGGTCGGCGTCGAGGGCGAGGGGCTCCCCGCCGGGTTCGATAGGCTCCCAGATCGCCGCCGGACGCAGCAGCCCGGCGCGCCGCGCAGACTCGTGAAGCAATGAACTCTCCATCGGGTTCCGCGCTTCCAAGGGGCGCTGGCGCAACCCTCGCCGCTGGAATGGGTTAAAATTGCGTGTAAGCACTTGCACGCAGTTCCGAAAAAGAGTAATCTGCTCGTGCAAGTACTTGCTTGCACCATATTTATGAAAACAAAAGCGACCAAAATCCAGATATTCTCTAGCGATCTTCTCGATATCGGTCGGGACGAGGCTCACCTCGACTCGATCGTCGATCGCCATACCGAACGCGTCGTCGTCGATCTTGCCGACCTCGCGAGCCTCGATGTCGGGCGGATGCGCAGCCTCGTCGCGCTTTTGCGCCGTAGCCGCGCGCACGGCATCGAGTTCTCCGTTCGAACCTCGCACGAGGACATACGGCGCCAACTCGCCCTCACGGGCCTCGACCGCATCCTTGAGGTCGAGGGCGGGAGCGCGGCATGATCGCCCGGCTCGCGCTCGTTCTCGCCCTCGCTCCGGGGCTGCTCGCGCTCTCCGCCCAGCGTCCGGCGCTACGCCCGATGACCGCGACGGCGATCGTCGACAAGATGCTCGACCGGAATCCCGGACTCACGAGCTATCGCGCGCGCGTTCACGTAACGACGCGCATGCTTTCGTTTCCATTTCTCTCTCCGACGCTCGACGGCACCTCGTATTACAAACGCCCGAGCAAATTCGTCGTCGTCTTCGACCGGGTTCCCGCGTACGCGGCGGGGTTCTCGAAGATATTCAACAACGTCGGCGATCCCGGCGCTTGGTCGAAGGATAATGTCGTTTCGTACGCCGGAACGCGGGTATGGAGCGGGCGCCAAGTCTACATGTTAACCGTCGCGCCGCGGCAGTATAGCGATATACTTGCCTACGCTCACGCGATCGTCGACCCTGCGACCTGGGAGTTGGTCGAGATGACCTGGCATTATCGCGACGGCGGCACGATTTCGATGCGTCAATGGTACCGTCGCGAGAACGGATACGATGTGCTCTCCGAACAGAGTGCCGAAATTAACTTTCGCGTTCGTGCGAGCTCCCACGCGACGTATGGGAAGTACCATATGAACGTGCCGATCTCGGACACCGTTTTCACGGGGGCGAAGTGAGCGCGCACGTCGCGCCCCGAACCGACGAGCGGCGTGCCGCCGGAACCGATACGACGCGCGATCGGATCCTTCACGCCGCCCGAGAGGTCGTCGCGCGGAAAGGCAAGCGCGCCGCAACGACGCGCGAGATCGCCGAGGTCGCGGGAGTGAATGAAACCACGCTCTTCCGTCATTTCGGGACGAAGGAAAAGTTGCTCTACGAACTCGTTGAGTATTGCTGCCCGAGCATCTCGATCGATGAATTCACCGTCGCGTTACGAGGGCCCGTCGATAGCGATCTCATGACGATGGGGCGCTTCCTCATGGAACGTCTTTGGAACATGCGCGATATGATTCGCTGGTCGATGGTTGAGGATGATTACGAAGCGAACGTGTACGGATCGGCAACCTGGCGTCCGCAAAACGCCGTCCGGGAGGCGCTCGGTGCATTTATGGCCTCGCGTGTCGAGCGAGGAGAGCTCGCCGGCAACCCTGAGGACCTTGCGGCTGTCTTCGGTTCGATGATCTTCGCGCACGTGATGGGACGGCAAAAATATCCCGACGTGCGTTTTTACGCAGACCAAGAGTACGGTTTACGGATGTACATTCAAATCTTCCTCAATGGAGCAAGGAACAATTAATGGCAACGAATCTGCAGGATGCCCCAAAGGATTCAGCGATTGACGGCGCTGATGTCGGCGAAAATACCGCTTCGAATCAGCCGCGGAAGCGGATAATTTTCGGCGTCCTCGGGACGATCCTCGCAATCGTGCTGTTGATTTACGGCGGACGCTGGTATGCCTACGCACGCGTCCACGCGGGGACCGAAGATGCGATGATCGATTCGGATGTCGTCGCGATCACCAGCAAGATCGGTGAGAAGATCGATTCGATACCCGTCCAGACCAACCAATACGTCCGCAAAGGGCAACTTCTCGTCATTCTCGATAATCGCGACGAACGGCACCGCCTAGCGCAAGCGCAGGCGGCCTACGATCAGGCGCTCTCGACCGAGACCACGTTGATCCAGCAGAGCCGAGGCGGCATCGCGCAGGCGCAGGCCGGCGTTGCAAGCGCGCTTGCGTCGGTTCCGCAGGCCGATGCGGCATTAGCGCAAGCGCGGGCTCAACTCGCTGCAGCGATCGCCGAGGTTCCCGCCGCGCGTGCAAATTACGCGAAAGCCTCGGCCGATCTCGCTCGCGCTCGCTCGTTGGTTCGCACCGGCGACGTCGCGCGCCAGGATCTCGATTCCGCGCTCGCCGAGGAAGGGGCCGCCGCCGCACAACTGGCAACGGCCCAAGCCGATGTCGGTGCGGCGCGCGACGGCGTTCGCGCGGCTCTCGACCGCGTCGTCGCCGCGCGGGCCGGTATCGCCGGAGCGCAAGGCGGCGTTACGACCGCGCAGGGGAAACTCGCGCAGTCGAGCGATTCGAGTCAGGTCGTCGCGGCAAAGGCCGCGCTCGATCTCGCAAAACTCAATCTGCAGTATACGCGGATCTATTCGCCGATCGACGGATACGTGGGTGAGAAGAGCGCTCAGATCGGCCAGACCGTCGGCGCCGGAATGAACCTCATGACGGTGATTCCTTCAAAAGATATCTTCGTATCGGCGAACTATAAAGAAACGGCGGTCGGTGCGATTCACGTCGGCCAAGAGGCGGATATTTTCGTCGACGCCTATCCGGGGCATACGTTCCACGGGCATGTGATCTCCATCAACCCGGCATCGCAAAACACCTACGCGTTGATTCCTTCACAAAATGCAACCGGCAACTTCGTGAAGGTGACGCAGCGAATTCCGGTCCGTATCTCTATCGACGACCCGAACCCCAAAATGCCGCTGCGCCCGGGCATGAGCGTCGAGGCGGACGTAAAGGTTCGCTAATGTCGGCTTTGCCGCAGAAAAGCGAGTCGCCGCTCGTCGAGCACGGCTGGCGGCTTGCAGTGATTACGGTTGCCGTAATCACCGCAACGCTGTTGGAGATCGTCGATACGACGATCGTGAATGTCGCCTTGCCGAACATTCAGGGAAACTTCGGCGTCGCCGTCGATCAAGGTGCCTGGATCGTCACCGGCTATATTATCGCGAACGTCATCGTGATTCCCATCACGCCGTGGCTGCAAGGGCGCTTTGGAAGGCGCCAATACTTCACGGCATCGATCGTGATATTCACCATAGCGTCGCTGATGTGCGGGCTTGCCCCGTCGTTTAGTGCGCTGGTCTTTTGGCGCATCGTGCAAGGGCTCGGTGGCGGTGGATTGATCTCTACCTCGCAAGCGATCCTTCGCGATATATTCGGCGTGCATCGGCAGGGGCGCGCGCAAGGCGTATTTGCGATGGGTGTGATCGTCGGGCCCGCGCTCGGCCCGGTGCTCGGTGGATTCATCACCGATAATTTCACTTGGCGCTGGGCATTCTTCATCAATCTCCCCGTCGGTATCATCGCGGCGACGCTAACGCTGCTCTATATGCGGAATCCGACGAAGCCTCGTGCGATGGCGCTCGATTGGATCGGGTTGGCATTATTGGCGATGGGGTTGGGATCGATGCAGTACGTACTCGATCAAGGGCAGCAAGATGACTGGCTAAGCAACGCCGCCATCCGAACCTTTGCCGGGCTCGCAATTCTCGGTATCATTTCTTTCGTGCTCTGGACGCTGCGGTCGCGGCGACCGGTGGTCGATCTCCACGTCCTGAAGATTCGTCAGGTTGCAGTCGGCAGCGTGCTGGGGGCGGTGCTCGGTATTAGCCTCTATGGATCGATACTCGTCCTTCCGCAATATCTACAAAACTCGCTCGGCTTTACCGCAACGCTCTCCGGATTGACAATTTTGGTTCGAGCGCTATCGGTAATGCTCTTCACGCCGTTAACCGCGGCGCTCGCCGGGCGCGGCATCGTCGACGTGCGCATATCGACGGGGATCGGCTTCGTGCTGCTGGGGATATCGAATTGGTTGCTCGCGGGGGTAACGACGCCGGAGTCGCAGTTTGGTACCTTGGTGCTCTCGCTGGTGATTAGCGGCATCGGCCTTTCGCAGATCTTCGTCCCGTTATCGATCGCCGTTATCGGCGGCGTCGCCGATAAGGATGTCGCCTCCACCTCGGCATTCTTCAATCTCTCGCGCCAGGTCGGCGGAAGCGTCGCAACGGCGATTTTGGTGACGATTTTGGTGCGCGGCGTCACCTACCATCAGGCGGAGCTCGCCGCTTCCGAGACGTTGGGGCGCCCGGCTACCGCTCTCTATCTCCAACGCGAAGGCGGGGAACGCTCGACCAAAGCGTTGATCAAACTGGAAAATATGGTCGGCGCTCAGGCGCAGGTTCTTGCGTACGCCGATACATCGCGGTGGGTTGCAATCATGACGATCGGCCTCGCCCCGCTCGTTCTTTTACTTAGAAAGCCGCGGACTGCCGCGGTAGCAGTGGAATAGGAGTCATCGTGAAACATCAATCTCTGCGTCGCACGGTCGTTGCCGCACTCGCTCTGACGAGCTCGCTCGGTCCCGCTGTGTCGCTCGCTGCGTCGACGGAGGCTCCGGCGATACCGGTGGTCGCTCGCGGCTATCGTGCCCCGGCTCTTCCCGCGGCTGCGTCGGCGATCGTCGGAATTACCGGAGAACCCTTCGTCGGTATCCGTCTTCACGATGCGATCGCGATGGCTCTCCAAAAAAATCCCGATCTCGCCATCGCCGGAGAGAACGTGAAGATCGCTCGATACGCCGTCGTCGCCGCGAAGGGAAATTTCGATCTTCGCTTTCAAATCGCGCCCTCGGTAGCACACGTCACTCAGGCGCCGACGAACGCCTTCTTCGCTGGGCCGAACTTCAGCCCGATCGTACAGAACCAGCAGAAGGTAGCGGGGACGCTCAGCGCGTTATTGCCGGGCGGGCAGAGCGTGAGCGTCGGGTTATCGCAGAGCAAAACGATCGATAATACCTCGATCAACGCCTTCGACCCAAGTTATGCAACCTCGCTGAATGTTGGGCTCGACCAACCATTGCTCCGCGGCGCCGGAATGAACCCCGCGCGGGAACAGCTGCAACTCGCCGTCGCCGGCTCGCGCGCAGCACGCGCGCAGGCACGCGCACAGGCGGCCTCAACAATCGCATCGGTTGAAGCGACCTATTGGCAACTCGTCGCCGCATGGCGAAGCGTTGCGATCGCACAGAGCGCACTGCACGAGGCGATGTTCCAGGAAGCCAGTGTCAACCGCCTCGTTGCGCGCGGCGCGGCGGCGCCGATCGAACGAACCGAAGCACTCTCGCAGGTAGAGAGCTTTCGGGCGACGCTCGATAGCGCTCTGCAACAGGTAGCCGGGCTGCAGAACGCGCTGAAAGCGCAAATTCTCAGCGAAAGCAGCGATCCGATCTGGCGGGCGAATCTCGTGCCCACCTCACCGGCGCGGGCTTTGCCGAAAGTCGCGAACCTGAATCTCCTCGTCGCGCGCGCATTGCGCGATCGGCCCGAGATCGCGCAGAGCGCGGCGACTCAAGAAGAAGCGGCGATCGCGTTAGCCGGCGCGAAGAACGGCGTTCTGCCGAAAATCGACTTATCGCTTGGGTATCAGAGCAATGGTTTCGCCGGTATTCCCACCAACGTCAACCCGTTGGGCCCGGGGCCGGCAGCCCCCGTTCCAGGGTATCTGGCGGGCGCAATGGCGCAGTCGTATCACAATTTGTGGGGTGCTCGTTTCCCGGTCTTCAACGCACAGGTTACCTACTCGACGACCTTTGGACACCGCACTTCGCATGCCGCCCTTGCAACCGCTCGCGCAAAGGCGCGCATCGCGGAGTTGCAATCGAAGAGCCTCGTCGACCAGATCGTTATCGACAATCGCAATGCCTTGCAAGCCTATCGCTCGGCGCTCGCTCGCCTAGCGGCGACGCGAGCCGCGCGTATTGCGGCAAAGGCGGTTTATGAGTCGGAGGTCCGCAAATACAAAAACGGCGCGTCGACGACCTTTCTCGTGCTGCAACGGCAGGTACAGCTCGAGCAGGCGCGCGGTGCCGAATTGCAAGCGCAGACCGATCTCAATATCGCCGTCGTGGAAATCGAACGAGCGAGCGGAACGATCCTCGCGAAAAATCACGTGAGGCTCTCCGCGCTGGGATCGGGGGTGGCGCCATAATGTCGTCGAATCAGGTGCGCCGACGGATGAGCACGGCGATGCAACGAAGCATCTCCGAACGCGTCGCCGTTCTGTACGGACGCGAATTAGAGCAATGGAACCGGCGCCGTCCGGTCGAGATCGATCAGCCCAGAGCGCTCCGCTCGACCAACCACGTCAACTGACCATCGGTCGGAGCGATCGCTTCGACCGGATAGACGAGCGGGCCGCCCTCACCGGATGTAACCGCTGAATAGACGGCGGCTTTCTCGCTACCGGCGAGAGCGATGGCGATAGAACGAGCTGCGTTAATCGCCGCGGGTGTCAGCGTGAGGCGCCATTGTTGTTTGCTCTCGGAGTAAACCGCGCGAACGAGTGCATCGTCATCGACGAAGGGATCGCTCCCGGGAAAAAGTGAGGCGGTATGCCCATCGGGGCCCATGCCGAGAAGAACGAGATCGAAGCGGGGCGAGGCGCCAAAGCGTTCGCGAATGAGTGCGGCGTATTCGGCTGCCGCGACGAGCGGCGGCGCTTCGCCGCGCATACGAAGAATTGCCGGAGCGGGTAGCGGAACGTGGGCGAGAAGCGCTTCACGCGCCATGCGGTAATTGGAATCCGCATCGGTGGGCGCAACGCAGCGTTCGTCTCCGAAGAGCAGCGTTACACGCGTCCAGTCGATGGCATTACGGCGTGGTGCTTTGGCAAGCAGCATGTATGCGGCACGAGGAGTGCTGCCCCCCGCGAGGACGAGCGAGGCCGTACCGCTCCGAGCTTGCGCCTCGCCGAGCCCCGCGACGACGAAATCTGCGAGCCGTTCGGCGAGCGCATCGGGCGTATCGAGAACCTCGCGCTGCACGTTGGTCATGCCGTTCCGACCGACAACTGCGCGGCGACGATCGCGAGAATCTCCCGATAATACGGGTCGACACGTCCGGTGAGCAGGGCCTTTTCGACCAACGACATCGTATCGAGCGGCACGAAGGGCAGCGAGGCCCTCTGCGCATGCTTGCCGACTCCGGCCGTTACGTGCGCGCAATGTGCGGGTTCGTCGAATACGAATTCGTAGGAGCACTCGGTACTTGCGAGGACGCAGCGCGCGACGCGGCGCACTTGCCCTTTGCGCGTCAGCGCAACTGCAGGACCCTCGAAGACGCGTTCGAGTACGCGTCCGAGCCAGGCACGCAGATAGATCGCTTCGGCGAGGGAGCCGGCGTCGATTTCCAGGCGATCGATCGCGGAGAGCGTCGCTCGATGCGCCGGGTCGTCGAAGAATCCGGCGAGTACCTCCTGGATCGGGCGAATGCGCAGGTATGCCAAGTCGATGGGTGGGCGCGCGCCGAGGGCATCGGCGAGGTCGATCAATTCACGAAGATTCTCGACGTCGCTCGAAGTTCCGGAGGAATCGATGATTGCAGGAACCGCATAGCGAGCGAGCTCTTCGAAGAGTTGCTCGACCCCGATCGTCGAGCCGTTCCACCAGAGAACCTCCGGGACATCGGGGATCGTCAATGCGTCGAGCAGAGAGCGGACGGTTTGCGGTGCGCAATCCTCGATGCCGAAGCGGACGATCTCCGATTGCGCGCCGCCGCCGACTTGCGGTTCCACCGAGGCGGTCATCGGATCGCCGAGCGAGGATCCGTCGAG
>DAHUYY010000004.1:21752-23889 GCA_027306845.1 Vulcanimicrobiota bacterium
CCGCGACCCACTCTTCGCGGTCGGGTTCGTTGGTATAGACGATGAGGTTCATCATCGTCGTGCGAGCGAGCCCACCGGCACAGCGTGCTTCATCGAGCGATTTTTTGATCTCCGATACGTTGACGATCGCACCCGTCTGCTCCATCGTTAGATCCTTCGCCAGATATTTCCATCATCGTGCGTGAGAAGGTCTGCTTGCTGCGGGCCTTCTGAGCCGGCGGGATAATTCGGAAAACTGCGATCCTTCGTCGAGCTCCAACGCTCGAGCACCGGAGTGACGATCTCCCAGGCGAGTTCGACGGCGTCCCAGCGCGTAAAGAGCGTTTGGTCGCCGCGTACCGCATCGGCGATCAAACGCTCGTATGCCGGCGCGGAAGCGACCCCGAAGCCCGTTCCATAGTTGAAATCCATCGTCACGGCGCGGATATGGTTCTTGGGCCCGGGAACCTTCGCGTTAAAGCGCAGCGAGAGGCCTTCATCGGGCTGAATCTTCATGACCAAAACGTTGGCCTCGATGGCGTCGCTCGCCTCGCCGAACAGCCGGTGCGGGATCGGTGCGAAGGTAACGGCGATCTCGGTCGATTTTCGCGCGAGCCGCTTGCCGCTGCGAAGATAGAACGGCACGCCCGACCAGCGCCAGTTATCGATATGAAGTTTGAGCGCGGCGAAGGTCTCGGTGTTCGATGCGGGGTTGACATCGGGCTCCTCGCGATAGCCCGGGACGCTCTCCCCCTCGATGGTTCCGGGGCCATATTGTCCGCGCGCTGCAAAGCTGTCGAGGCGAGCCGGGTCGAGCCGACGCATCGCCGAGAGAACCTTAAATTTTTCGTTGCGGATCGCATCGGCGCTCGATGTCGCCGGCGGCTCCATCGCCACGAGCGCAAGAAGATTCATGACGTGGTTCTGCAACATATCGCGAAGTGCGCCGGAACTCTCATAATAGCCGCCGCGTTGCTCTACCCCGAGCGTCTCGGAGGCCGTGATCTGAACGGAACGGACGTATTGACGATTCCAGATCGGTTCGAAGATGGTGTTCGCGAAGCGAAGCGCCATGATATCTTGAACCGTTTCCTTGCCGAGATAGTGGTCGATGCGGTAGATGTGCCGCTCGTCGAAGACACTGTTGATCTCTCGTTGCAAGGCACGTGCGGTGGAAAGATCGGTCCCGAACGGCTTTTCGACGATAATGCGGGTCCAGCCGGTCGTATTCGACTGCGGGTCGAGCTTTGCCGTGGCAAGGCGCTCGACGATGGTCGGAAAGACCGAGGGCGGCGTCGAGAGGTAGAAGAGACGATTGCCGGCGGTCCCGAGCTGCGCGTCGCTACGTTCGAGCATTTCACGGAGATCGTGGAAGTGGGCGTCGTCATCGAAGTCGGCGGTAATATAAGAAATGCGACGCGAAAATTCATTCCACATCGACTCCTTTGCCGGCCCCGAGCGCGAGAACGAATCGATACTTTCCTTACAGTAATTACGGAAACTCTCATCGGTAAACGGGGAGCGCGAAAACCCAATCACTGAGAAGTTTGCCGGAAGTATCCCTTCGAGGCGCAAATTGTAGACCGCCGGCAAGAGCATGCGTTTGAAGAGATCGCCGCTCGCTCCGAAAAATATGATGCTGCAGGGATCTTCGATACGGTCGCTTTCGAGAAGCGAACGCAACGGGTTCTCGATCTGCGGCGAAGGTTCGGTCGAAACGACGGCTTCAGGCATTCTTGCCTTCGTGTTGGACGGCGTGGCCGCCGAATTGATTGCGCAAGGCGGCGATCACTTTGGCGCTAAATGATTCGTCTTGACGCGAGGCAAAGCGCGCGAGCAAGGACAGCGTTATAACCGGTGCGGGAACGTTTTCGTCGAGTGCAGCTTGGACCGTCCACCGCCCCTCGCCGGTGTCGTCAACGTAGCCGCGAATGCTCTCGAGTTTTGCATCTGCGTCGAACGCCAAGACCGCGAGCTCCAAGAGCCACGAACGGACGACGCTTCCATGGCACCAAATCGAAGCGAGTTGTTTGAGATCGAATGGAAACGGTGACTTTTCCAAAATCTCAAAGCCTTCGCCATATGCTTGCAACATGCCGTATTCGATGCCGTTGTGGACCATTTTTGAGAAGTGCCCGGCGCCCGCCGGGCCGACGTG
>DAHUYY010000050.1 GCA_027306845.1 Vulcanimicrobiota bacterium
GAACGACGCGCGCTTTGCTGTCGGCGATCTCGCTTTGGGTTACGGCGGTTGGCAACAGTTCAGCGCCGAGCCGGCCGACGCGCTGCAGAGACTCGACTCCGCGATGGCGCACCCAAGCTATGCATTAGGTATCCTCGGGATGCCCGGGCAGACCGCCTTCTGTGCGCTCAACGATATCGGAGCACCGAAGGCCGGCGAGACGCTCGTCGTCTCGGCCGCTGCAGGTGCGGTCGGTCAAGTTGCGGGCCAACTCGGGAAGATCGCCGGCTGTCGCGTGATCGGCGTTGCCGGAGGAGCGGAGAAATGCCGTTACGTCGTCGAGGAGTTGGGCTTCGACGCCTGTATCGACCGAAAAACGGAATCGCTCGACGAAGCGCTCGCGCGGTACGCTCCCGACGGAATCGATATCTACTTCGATAATACCGCGGGCGCGATTCTCGAAGCAGTCATGAAGCGATTGCGACTCGGTGCGCGCATTCCGCTGGTCGGGCTTATCGAACAATACAATGCGGTGCAGGCGCCGAAAGGCCCGAACCTTGCGCCGCTCTTGGTTTCGCGCGCGAAGATTGAAGGGTTTCTCGTCACCGATCACGCCGCGCACACGCGTACCTTCCTCGCGACGGTCGGCGGATTGCTGCAGAGCGGCAAGCTCCGCTATCGCGAAGACGTTGTCGAGGGGCTCGAAGCGGCGCCGGCGGCGTTCATCGGCTTGCTACGCGGTGCGAACCTCGGAAAGCTTCTGGTCCGCACGGCCTGATGGGTGAGAGCGAAGCGCTCTTCGACGCATTGCTCGACGTAACGCAGAGTATTCTCGGTGCGGAGCGTAGCCAAGATGCGCTCGAAGCGATCGCCCATGCAGTCTCTCGCGTCTTTCAGTTTCAATACGTCAGCATCGTAGCCGCCGACTCTCCCGAAAGCGAGATGAAGCGCCTCGTCATGCTCGGCTGGAGCGAAGAGAGAAAGCGGGAGCGGCTCGGTGAGGTCGTCTCCCGCTCGGCGACGCGCGAATTTCTCTCATCGGAGTTTGAAGTCTATCCGCACTGCTATTATTTCCCGGCGGAGCGCTTCGTCGAATGGCGGCACGCGCTCTATTCCGGCGGAAGCGAGGCCGGCGCGAGGCGTAGCGCACCGAACGCATGGCACGAGCACGATTCGATCGCGCTGGTTCTCGCCGACGCCTCCGACACCATGCTCGGCTACATCTCCATCGACGGGCCCGAGGATGGAGCGGTGCCTGATAAGGCGACGCTTATGCGCATGCGCGTCTTTGCCGATCTCGTCGGGCTCGCGCTTGCCAACGTGCGCGCGCGCGTTGCCGAAGCCGCGCGTCGCGAGTTGCTGGAGAACCGAGCGCGCTCGCAGAGTGAGTTTTTGGGGATCGTAGCGCACGAACTGCGTTCGCCGCTCGCCGCGATTCGCGGTGCCGCCGTTCTGCTAGAGACGAGCTTCGATCGGCTCTCGGAGACGCGGCGACGAGAGTTGCTGCAAACTATCGCCGCGTCGACGATGCGTATGTCGACGCTCTTTGACGATTTTCTTCTGCTCTCGCGCGTCGACGCCGGTTCGCTGAATCTGCAGGAAGAGATCGTCGATGCAGAGCTCATCGTGCAGGAGGCGCTCGGTCGAATGCGCAGCGAGCATTCGTCGCGGCAATTTTCGGTACGAATTCCCGACGAGCTTCCCTACGTTCGCGGCGACGAAACGCGCATCGTGCAAGTGCTCTGCAATCTACTCTCGAACGCCGTTCGCTATTCGCCGCCGGAGAGCAAAATCGAGATAACGTTGCAAGAAGTGCGCTCGTACGTTCGTTTTTCGGTCCGAAATAGCGGCCCCGGCATCCCCGATGAGGAGCGCGAGCGGCTCTTTACCCGTTTCGGACAGATCGGACAGCATCCCGACGGAACGGGGCTCGGACTCTACTTAAGTCGCCAGTTGGTGGAGCTCATGGGCGGCCAAATCGACTTTGAAAGCACTCCCAACGACGCGACGACCTTCTGGTTCTCGCTCCCGATCGCCGTAAATACATAAATAGGCCGCCAATACGGTAGGTTCGGGGTATTTGTCGTGCCGAACACTACCGCATCGTGAAAACTCGTGCCGATATCCGTAACGTCGCCATCATCGCCCACGTCGACCATGGGAAGACGACTCTTGTCGATGCCATGCTTCGCCAGAGCGGTATTTTCCGTGAGGGGCAGCAGGTCGAGACGCGCGTCATGGATTCCAACCCGCTCGAACGCGAGCGCGGCATCACCATTTTGGCGAAAAACACCGCCGTTCGTCACGGGGATTACAAGTTTAATATCGTCGATACGCCGGGGCACGCCGATTTCGGCGGCGAGGTGGAGCGCGTATTGCAGATGGTTCAGGGCGTGCTCCTGTTGGTCGATGCCGCCGAAGGCGTCATGCCGCAGACGCGTTTCGTCCTGCGAAAGGCGCTCGAACTCGATCTGCGCGTCATCGTTGCCGTTAATAAGATCGACCGAAAGGATGCGCGCGCGCCTGAGGTCGTGAATGAGGTCTTCGATCTCTTCATCGATTTAGGGGCGAACGACGAGCAGGCCGATTTTCCCGTCGTCTTTACGAATGGGAAATTGGGTATCGCAAAACTTTCGTTAGAAGCCGAATCCGATAGTCTCGAACCGCTCTTCGATATGCTCGCGCGCCACATTCCCGAGGCACCGGCCGAAGAGGGCCCACTGCAACTCTTAATTTCCGCGATCGACCATAACAAATATGTCGGACGCATCGGCATCGGGCGCATTTTCCGCGGAACCTCGCGCGTGAACGCCCCCATCGTGCGCATCTCGCACGACGGTGCGGTGACCGGCGGCCTCCGCTTGACGAAAATGTTGACCTTCGCCGGGCTCGAGCGCGTCGAAGTAGAGGAGGCCTCCGCCGGCGATATCGTCTGCGTCTCCGGTATCGAAAACCTGAACATCGGCGACACGATCGCCGACGCCTCGGCGCCCGAGGCGATTCCCGCAGTTGCCGTCGATGAACCAACCGTCTCAATGTTTTTCTCGGTGAATAACTCACCGTTTGCAGGCAAGGAAGGGAAGTTCGTTACCTCGCGGCAGATTCGGGAGCGGCTCATGCGCGAGTTGGAATCGAACGTCGCATTACGCGTCGCCGATACCGAATCGGCCGATACCTTCGAAGTGCGCGGACGTGGTGAGTTGCATCTCTCGATTCTCATCGAAACCATGCGCCGCGAGGGCTATGAAATGGCGGTCTCAAAGCCGCAGGTCATTCTCACCGAACGCGATGGAAAGAAATTCGAGCCGGTCGAGTATGTCGTCGTCGACGTTCCCGAAGAGTACGCCGGAGCGGTGATCGAGGCACTCGGTAAGCGCAAGGCGGTCATGTCGAATATGATCAACATCGGCGATTCCCGTCGTCTCGAATACACGATGCCGACGCGCGCGATCTTCGGCCTTCGCGGCGAGTTGCTGACGTTGACGCGCGGCACGGCGGTTATGTCGCACACCTACTACGATCACGAACCATGGCAGGGGGACTTGCCGGGACGGAGCGTCGGTGCGTTGGTCGCCAGCGACACCGGGCGAGCGACGGCCTACGCGCTTGCGGGCGTCGAGCAACGGGGGCGCTTCTTCGTCGGGCCCGGAACCGATATCTACGAAGGCATGGTCGTCGGCCGAGCCAACGATGATAAGGATGTCGCGCTCAACGTCGTGCGCGAGAAGAAGCTGACGAACATGCGCGCATCCGGCTCGGACGACAACGTTAAACTCGCGCCGCCCGACGAGCTCTCGCTCGAGCGCGCGATCGAGTTTATCGACGACGACGAACTCGTCGAGGTGACGCCGAAATCGATTCGCTTGCGGAAGCGCCTGCTCGACGAAGGGGAGCGCTTGAAAGCGCGGCGCCGGGAGCGCACGACCGCTTGAGGCAACTCGCGCGAGGCTTCGCTCAGTTTCTCGTGCGCGGGAAAGTGGTCGATCTTGCAGTCGCCTTCGTTATCGGCGGCGCGGCCGGGAGCTTCATCAACTCGTTCGTGACCAACCTCTTCTCGCCGCTCCTCGCCGCGGTCATCGGCCAGCACGAGTTTTCAAAGGCGCGGATCGTGCTGAACCATTCGACGGTTTCGTACGGGAAATTCATCGATTCATCGATCTCGTTCTTATTGGTCGCCGGTGCGGTCTACTTCTTCGTGATCGTTCCGTCGAATCGGCTCGCCGTCAACGGCGTGCTTTCGGGGCTCTCGAACCCGACGCTGAAGAAGTGCCCGGAGTGCTCCGCCGAGATTCCCAAAAGCGCCCGCCGCTGCATGTTTTGCACGCAACTCGTCGAGGAGAGCTAGACCGCCGCAGCGGCTCGCTCGACCTCGAAGGTGAGTTGTTCGGTCGGCGCGTCGTACGCCACGCGAACGGTGTCGCCGTCGTGAATATCTCCGGCGAGAATCTTCCGGCTGAGCGGCGTCTCGAGTTCGCGCTGAATCGTTCGCTTGAGCGGGCGCGCGCCGTATGCCGGTTCGTACCCGACGCTGACGATGTGCTCGGTAGCCGCTTCGTCGAGCACGATCTCGATATGCCGTTGCGCCAGCCGTTCGCGTAGCCGCGCGAGTTGTATCTCGACGATCTCGGCGAGTTGCGAGCGATCGAGGGCGTGAAAAACGACGACCTCGTCGACGCGATTGAGAAATTCGGGGCGGAAATGCGAACGCAATTCATCGAGAACCGTGGCGCGCATGGCCGTATAATCGGCATCGCCCCCGCTACCCTGATAATCGAGAATGCGGTGGCTGCCGATATTCGAGGTCATGACGAGAATCGTGTTCTTAAAATCGATGGTGCGCCCTTGGCCATCGGTGAGGCGCCCGTCGTCGAGGATCTGAAGGAAGACGTTAAAGACATCGGGGTGCGCCTTCTCGATCTCGTCGAAAAGAACGACGCAGTAGGGGCGGCGACGCACCGCCTCGGTTAGTTGTCCGCCCTCATCGTAGCCGATATATCCCGGAGGCGCCCCGATGAGGCGCGCGACGGTGTGCTTTTCCTGATACTCCGACATGTCGACGCGCACCAACGCGCGTTCGTCGTCGAAGAGATATTCGGCGAGCGCGCGCGCGAGTTCGGTCTTTCCGACCCCGGTTGGGCCGAGAAAGATAAACGAACCGATCGGGCGATTGGGGTCGCCGAGCCCGCTGCGCGAACGAAGCACCGCTTCGGCGACGCTATCGACCGCCTCATCTTGTCCGACGACCCGACGATGGAGCTCTTCGTCGAGGTGGAGCAATTTTTGCTTCTCGCCTTCGAGTAATTTGCTGACGGGAATCTTCGTCCAGCGTGCGATGACCTCGGCGATATCCTCTTCGTCGACCTCTTCCTTTGCCAAGCGCCCGCCCTCGGCGGCATCGAGCCGCGCCTCTTCCTCGGCGAGCTTGCGTTCCAGCGTTGCGAGTTCTCCGTAGCGCAGTTCGGCGACGCGATTGAGATCGTACTGCCGTTCGGCACGTTCGATCTCCACTTTTGCCGCATCGATCCGTTCGCGCAACTCGCGCAGCGCGTTCGCGCCGCTCTTTTCGATATCCCATTGCGAGCGCAGGCGCGTGCGCTCCGCTTGCAGCGTTGATAGTTCGCGTTCCAATGCATCGAGCCGCTCTTTGCTGCCCGTATCGCTTTCGCGTTTGAGCGCCTCTCGCTCGATTTCGAGCTGCATGGTGCGACGCGAGACTTCGTCGAGCTCTTGCGGCATCGAGTCGATCTCGGTGCGAAGTTTGGCGGCGGCTTCGTCGACGAGGTCGATCGCTTTATCGGGCAAGAAACGATCGCTGATATATCGGTCGCTCAGCATTGCGGCGGCGACGAGCGCGCTGTCTTTGATGCGAACGCCGTGATGCGCTTCGTATTTTTCCTTGAGGCCGCGGAGAATGGAGATCGTATCTTCGACGCTGGGTTGGTCGACGATGACCGGTTGGAAACGGCGCTCGAAGGCGGCGTCCTTTTCGATATATTGTCGGTACTCATCGAGCGTCGTCGCGCCGATCAGGTGCAGTTCGCCGCGGGCCAACATCGGCTTGAGCAGGTTCCCGGCATCCATCGAGCCCTCGGTCTTCCCGGCGCCGACGACGGTGTGCAGTTCGTCGATGAAGAGCACGATGCGCCCTTCGGATTTGACGACGTCCTTGAGAACGGCTTTGAGACGCTCTTCGAATTCGCCGCGATATTTCGCGCCGGCGATGAGCGCGCCCATGTCGAGCGAGACGAGGCGGCGCTCCTTTAAGCTTTCGGGAACGTCTCCGCGCACGATGCGTTGTGCGAGCCCTTCGACGATCGCGGTCTTTCCGACGCCGGGCTCGCCGACGAGAACGGGATTGTTTTTCGTCCGTCGCGAGAGCACTTGCACGACCCGGCGGATCTCTTCATCGCGGCCGATCACCGGATCGAGCTTGCCGCGTTCGGCGTCGAGCGTGAGGTCGCGTCCGTAGCGTTCGAGTGATTTATAGGTGCCTTCGGGGTCTTTGCTGGTGACGCGTTGATTGCCGCGCACTTCGCGCAGAGCGCGCAGCAGCGTATCCTCGCTCACGCGTGCGTCGCGAAGGATCGTTCCGACCGCGCCGCCCCCCTGGGCCATCGCGAGCAACACGTGTTCGACCGAGACGTAATCGTCGCCGAGTTTTTTCGCTTGCGCATCGGCCGCGTCCATAACGCGCGAAAGCTCGGGCGAGAGCGAGACCTGGGCGTTCTCCGCGTTCGGCCCGCTCAAGCGTGGGAGCCGGCCGATCGCCGCCTCACTCGCTCGCGCGATCGCTGCCGGATCGCCCCCCGCTTTTTTAAGAATGTCGGCGGCAATGCCGCGCTCTTGCTCGATCAGCGCGGCGAGAAGATGTTCGGGCGTCGTCTGGGTGTTGCGCTCGGCGAGCGCGCGGCTATACGCCGCATTCAAAGCATCCGAGACGCGCTCGGTCAAGCGGTCAACGTTCATACACTCCTATAATACCGCCGCCGGTGCGAACGGTTACAGGAAGAACCTTCCCGAATTCTTCCTAGCGGATCGCAAAGGTGAAGAGCGCCGCGGCCTTCACTTCCAACGGCTGCGGCAAGATCGTCGCCGGCGTCGATGCAAACGGGAAGCTCGGCAACTTAAAGCTCTCGCCGCCGATGAAATCGTCGAGGAGGATCGGTTTGACCGCGAGCAGGGCGCCGAGTTGGACGCCGCCGGCACGGGCGATCGCAGCGGCGCGGATCTGCGCGATACGTTCGGCCGCGACGAGCGCCTGCGTTCGGGCCGCATCGGGATCGGCGGCCTCGAAGAGCGTCACGCGTTTGGTATCCCAGCCGGATTTGGTTAACGCCGCGCTGACCGCGACGACGCGGTTTGGGGGAACGCGGAGAATCGCGTAGGTTGCAAATGCGGTGTGCCCGCTTTTGCTGAGCGATTCGAGCGGCACCATGCTCGCAATCGCCGAGGAATTCAGCCCGAGCGAGGGCAGCATGGCGCGAAGCGATGCGCTCGCTTCGGCACCGAGCGCAGCATTCGCGGTTTTGCCGAGTCGGCTTACGAGCACGCGTTCGACGGGAAGATCGGCGACGAGATCGGTGGGGGTTACCTGCGCCGTGGCGGCGACGGTGATCGTGTGCGGCCGACCCGCAGCAGCGAAGGTCCCTGCAGCACTCGCCGGAGCCGCGCAGGCGAAGGCGAGGAGAAGAGCGAGAGGAAGAAGCCGTTCTCTTTTCATCCTCGCGCCGTGCGCTACCGAGCGGTTGGATTCCTTTCGCTCGCGCGCAAGGCGCGAGTATCGCCGGTACGAATCGTGATCGCACGGGCGTCGAACCACTCCAGGAGCGGCACCGCAAACTTACGCGAGGTGCCGATGAGGGTGCGGAACTCGGCGACCGTCATCTGCCGCTTCTCGCGTAAATACCGCTCGAGACGCGCGCGAATCGCGGCGAGCTGTGCGGCACTGTAGAGATCGTCACCGATGCGCACGAGCGTGCCGAGCGCGAGCAACGCGGCGTAGGCGTCGGCGAGCCCGGCGATGCGCGAGCCGCGCATCTCACCCTCGAGCCCGGCGGCATCGAGCGGAACGAACGAGCTCGGGTCCCCGCGTTGCAGAAGAGCGGCGAAAAACCGTTCGTGCTCGGGGCTCAGTCGAATCTCGTGCCCGGGGAGGGAATAGAATCCCGCGCGCACGGCGAGGCGTCCCTCACCGACGAAAGCGGTGAGATAGCGGTAGAGCAGCGCTTCATCGAAGGCGAGTTCTTTTGCGAGTGCCTGGAGGGTGCGCCCCATCGCCCACGGCGCTTCTTCGTGTCGGCGCGCGAGTTGCGTGACGATGCGTTCGAGCAACGTATCGGAGAGCGACGCCGCGACGAACGCCTCGGGTTTGGCGAGCGTGCGCAACGTGCCGGCGACGATCGCCGACTCGACGATATCGCCGATGGCTTCGGCGCGAACGTTGAGTTTCGCCGCGAGTCCCTCGCGCCCGAGCCCGGCGCGACCGGCCTCCGCGAGCGCTGCGCGCAGCGCCGCCGCATGCGCACCTTCGTCGGCGAGTGCGGCCGCTTCGATTCCCGCGATCTCGCCGCCGCCGAGCACGCTCTTCGGTGAGAGGCGACGGAGCACGAAGCGCACGCCGCCGAACGCCGTCGTCGGCGCGCGAAGCACCAACCGCGCGGCGACGCTCTCCTCGCTCGCCGGAACGCGCTCGAAGATCAGCGTCCCGAGAATCTCCGCCGCACCGATCGACGCGCGCACGGGCGTGCGTCGGCGCAAGAACGGCAGCGCTTCGGCGAGCGGAGTAAAGTGCACCGCAAATTGCGTACCGACCGATAGCTCCGGCCCGGCGAGCACGCTGCCGCGCGCGAGCCGTTCGCGCGCAACGCCGGGAATATTGACGGCAACGCGTGCGCCCGCGTTCGCGCGTTCGACCGATGCCCCAAAGACGTGGAGGCTTCGCACGCGCGCGCGCAGCCCATCGGGCTGCAGCGTCACGCTCTCGCCGACGCGTACGCATCCTTGCATCAGCGTCCCGGTGGCGATCGTTCCGTGCCCGGGCAGCGTAAACGCTCGATCGACCGGCAGGTAGAGCGGCGCGTCGGCATTGCGTGGCGCGAGTGCGGCGAGCCGCGCTGCGAGCAGCGCGCGCAATTCGGCGATCCCCTCACCGCTCTCCGACGAGAGCGCCTGCATCGGTGCGTCGGCGGCGATCGTACCGGCGAGATCGCGGCGTATGCGCGCGAGCGCTTCCTCGCGCTCGGCGGCGCCGAGAAGATCGCACTTCGTGACCGCGACGACAACGCCGCGCACGTTGAGAAAACGCAGGATCGCCAAGTGCTCGCGCGTCTGCGGCATCACACCTTCAGTCGCGGCAACGACGAGCAGCAGCACTTCCATCCCGCTCGCGCCGGCGAGCATGTTATGAAGAAAGCGCTCGTGCCCGGGAACGTCGATGATTCCCGCGACGAGATCGCCCTCTTCGAAACGCGCGAAGCCGAGATCGAGCGTCATCCCGCGCTCGCGCTCCTCCGCCCAGCGGTCGGGCTCCGTCCCGGTCAGTCGTTTAACGAGCGTCGATTTCCCATGATCGACGTGCCCGGCGGTGCCGATGATGTGCATGCGTCGAAGGCTTAGAGGCTTGCAGCGATCGCGCCGGCGAGCGCGAGATCTTCGTCGGGGAGAACGCTGCGAAGATCGAAGAGCACGCTGCCTTCTTCGATCCGTGCGATCGTGGGCGGCCGAGCTTGGCGAAGGCGGCGCGCAAAAAGATCGGCATCGCTCCTTTCGATTGCGATGGCCAGTGATTCCAGCGTCGCGCCCGGCAATGCGCCGCCGCCGACGGCGGCCTGCGTCGCAACGAGGCGTCCCTGCCCGATGCGCGCGACGATCGCTTCGCCGCGCCGTCGCAGCTCGTCGATCGGTGCCGAGAGCATCGCATAGAGCGGTATTTCGAGCCGCGTCGCATCGCTTTCGTGCAAGCGTGCCGTCGCATCGAGCATCGCCAAGGTCGTTTTATCGACGCGTAGCGCGCGCAGAAGCGGGTTTCCACGCATGCGGCCGAGCGCGAGCGTACTTCCCAACAACATGCCGCATTGCGGGCCGCCGAAAAGTTTATCGCCGGAGATCGCGACCACCGCGACACCCTCGGCCAACGCTTCAGCGACCGTCCGTTCGCGCGGGAGCCCGAACGCCGTCATATCCAGCAGTGCGCCGCTCCCTAAATCTTCGACGAGCAGCACGCCGCTGCGCTGCGCCAACGCGGCGAGCTCCCGCGAATCGAGATCTTCGACGAAGCCTGCGAGCGAAAAATTCGACCGGTGCGTGCGCAGCAGTAACGATGTCCGCGGCGAGAGCGCGCGCTCCACATCGGCGAGCCGCGCTTTATTCGTCGTTCCGATCTCGACCAAGCGCGCGCCGCTCCGTTCGAGAACGTCGGGAACGCGGAAGCCGCCGCCGATCTCGACGAGCTCGCTCCGGGCGACGATGCATTCGCGGCCGCGCGCGAAGGTGTCGAGCAGCAGGAGCACCGCCGCGGCACAATTATTAACGACGAGTGCATCTTGCGCACCGAAGAGTCGCGCCAGGCGCGCGCCGACGCGCTCGTAGCGCGAGCCGCGTTGCCCGCGCTCGAGATCGTATTCGAGGTTCGAGTATCCGGCTCCGATCTGCGCGGCGGCATCGAGTGCG
>DAHUYY010000051.1 GCA_027306845.1 Vulcanimicrobiota bacterium
CTCCGCCGCAGACCGCGTCATAACGACTCGCCCCGATTCGCTACGCACCGGTAGCCCGGTACACGTCGTTTCGGGCGGTGCGCAGTGAAGCGGCACGCGGCGCGTCTCGCTGCGGCCGTTCTCAGCGGTGCGTTGTTGCGCGCGGTCGTTCCGTATGCAACCGATGCGGCGACGCAGGGCCTCATCGCGCCGCGTGTCGCGCTCCCCGGCGTTCCCACGAAAGTAACGCTCGTTCAGGCGGTAGCGATCGCGGTCGCGCAATCGCCGACGCTTGCACAGGCGCGCGCGACCTACGCGCAGGCGCTCGCGAAATATGACGTGGCAAAGAGCGCCGTCTTTCCATCGGTATCGGGAAGCGCAGGGGCGACGCGTAGTTATTCTTCAGGGACGATCGGTGGGGTCGGCACGGGCCTCGGCACGCCCAACGGAATCTACAACAGCGTCAACTACGGGCTCAAACTCAGCGAACTCATCTACGACGGGGGCCGCGTTATCGCCGGCATTCACGTCGCAAAGTCGGGAGAGGTCGCCGGGCGCGACACGCTGATCCGTTCGTTACAACAGCTCGGCTACACCGTGGCGCAAGCATACTACGGGGTTTTGCTTGCAGATCGCTCGGTAAGCGTCGACCAACAAATCATCAAACAGTACCTCACGCAAGAACAGCTCGTACAGGCGCAGATTCGCGTCGGCGCAGCAGCGCCGTCCGATCTTTTTTCCGCGCAAGCGCTTACCGCTCAGGCCCGCTTGCAACTCGTCACCGACGAAGGCACGCGCGTCGCCGCGCAGGCGACCTTTGCAACGACGTTGGGGCTCGATGCGAACGCGCTCATCGAACCGATCGATAATACGGCTGGTTCGTTGACCGCACCGGCGCCGAAATTTGCGATTCTTTCCTACGATCGAGCGATTCGGCGCGCGTTGTTACTGCGCCCCGATTACCTCGCAGCGCTCAATAATTATCAATCGGCGAAAGAGAACGTCCGTTTCAATCGGTTGACGAAATTCCCGTCGATCAACGCTAACGCGAGCGACGGCTACCAGAGCGGCCTCAACGGCATTCCGGTTCAGTCGAAATCGTTGGGCGCGACGCTGACGGTGCCGATATTCGACCAAGGACTTACCAATTACAACGTTGCCGTCGCTGCGGCACAGGCCGACGCGGCGAAGGCGGGCATCACGCTTTCGCGATTACAGGTTGAGAGCGATGTACGTAGTGCGATCGCCAAGCTCGCTGCGGCGAAGTCGGCGCTCGACCAGGCGCAGGCGAGCCTGAAGGCGGCGCAAGTCGGATACGATGCTGCGAGCGCGCAATATAAGGCCGGGGTCGCAAACCTCGTCACGCTCGTAACCGCGGAAGCGACATTGGCGACGGCACAGAAAAACGCGGTCTCGTCGGTCTATTCGCTGCAGACGGCGGAACAAAATTACGAGCTCGCACTCGGGGAAAGTGAATACACGAAGTGATCGCGATTGCAGACCCGGTCAACGCTGAAATACTTGCCGTCGCTGAGGATCGCCTCGCGGGCTTTCAATGCGATCCGTTCGGTGAGATCGCTCGACGGAGCGGCGTTCCCTTGCCGCTCGTGCTCGATCGAATCGTTGCGATGCTTGAGGCGGGAACCATTCGCCGGGTTCGGCAGACGCTGCTCGCAACGAGTCTCGCACCCGGCGCACTCGTTGCCTGGCGCGTACCGGCGGAGCGGCTCGAGGCGGCGTTCGATTTCATGAGCAAGGAAGATCCGTTCTCGGGGCATATCGTCATTCGCAGCACCGATGGCGACTCGCCCGGAAGCGCCTATCGTCTGTGGACCACCCTGAAAGTCCCGCAGGGCTATTCGTTGCGCAAGCATGCCGAGTTTCTCGCCGCGCGCGTCGGGGCCGAAGCCTTTAAGCTCATGCCCGCGAAGATGCTCTTCGCGCTCGGCGTCGGCCACGTTCGTCGCCGGGGCCTCGAGCCGGGTGCGCGCGCCGATGCACCGGGCGAGATTCAGAGTACGAATTTGGTGCTGCTCGATGAAGAGGAATGGCGCGTCCTCACCGCGCTGAAACGCGAGTTTGCGATCGACGAGATCGTTGAAGAGTGTTGGGTCGCGCGCGCCGCCGAGGCCGGCCTCTCGCTGGAGCGATTCTTCGCCGTCGCCGAAGAGCTCGAGCGCCGCAAGGTGATCGGGCGCTTCTCCACGTTTTTAGAGCACGTAAAACCGAACGCCGCCAACGAGCGCGTCACGCGCTATAACGCGCTCTTCCACTGGCGCGTCGCTCCGGGGAGCGAGGTTGCCGCCGGCCGAGAGGTCGCTCGACACTACGTTATCACCCATGGTTATTGGCGCGAGGGCGGCCCGGAGTTCATGAACGTCAACATTATGGCGGTCGCGCACGGAACCGAGAAGGCGCTCGTCCTCGAACACAAAGCCGCGATCGACGCTCACCTTCGCGAGGCCGGCATTCCGTTCGATTACACCAACGTCTTTTGGGGCGGGCGGAGCGAGATCAAGCCGTCGGAGATCGCGCCGGCAGCGTTCGAGAGATTTCATCGCACCCTCGGCAACGATCCGGAAGCGATGCGGGCAGAGGACGGCGAAGCACTCTCCTCGGCCTAGTTGCCTTGCTGCCCGGGAGGAGATCTTCTTTTGAAACGCTTCGCCGTTCTTGCCCTTGCCCTCGCGTTCTCGTTTACCGCCTGTAGCCGCGTGCAGAAAAGCGGCGCGCTCGGGCCGAACGGACAAATAAATGCGTGGACGATTCCCCACGTTCTGCGGTACGCGACCGCGGAGGATATATCGTCGCTCAACCCGGTGCTGACGCAGCAGACGACGCTCGGCCTTATGTCCTCGCTGACGATGGCCTGGTTGACGAAGTGGAACGCGCAGAACAAACCGATTCCCGAACTGCTTACCGTCGAACCGACGAAAGCGAACGGCGGCATCAGCCCCGACGGCAAGACGATTACCTGGCACCTCCGCCACGGCGTGCGTTGGTCCGACGGCGCTCCCTTTACCGCCGACGATGTCGTGTGGTCGATTCACGCAATCATGAATCCGGCGAACGATATCGTTAGCCGCACGGGCTGGGATCTAATCGACAAAATTCAGGAGCCGAACAAATACACGGTGATCCTGCACCTCAAACACCCGTACTCGCCGTTTATTACGACGTTTTTTTCCAGCGCCGACGCCAATCCGTGCGTGCTTCCCAAGCATTTGTTGGCGAAGTATCCGAACATCAATAACGTTGCGTATAACTCGCTTCCGGTCGGCATCGGGCCGTTCAAATACGAACGTTGGAACCGCGGCCAAGACGTCGTCATGGTTCCGAACCCGTACTATTTCCGCGGATTGCCGAAGCTCAAAAAAGTTATCTTCGAGATCATTCCCAATCGCGACACGGTGCTGACGCAGATGCAAGCGAAACAACTCGATCTCTGGATGTACGTTTCGCCGGCCTATGTGAGCCGTCTCAAAGCGATGACCCCTTTCAAGGTCTCAGTGAAGCCCGACTATTACTACGACCACATCGATTTCAATCTCTCGCACCCGAAGGTCGCGAGCTTAGCGGTTCGTCGAGCGCTGCTCTATGCGACTCCGCGCTCGCGCATCAACCGAAAGATCCGTCATAATATCGGGAATCTGCAGGATCAACCGAATCCCAAGACCGCTCCCTATTGGGTTCACGGCATCGGTTTCACGCAGTACAGCATCGCCAAAGCGAACGCGATTCTCGACAAAGCGGGCTGGAAGCGCGGCCCCGGCGGGATTCGCGAGAAGAACGGCGTGCGGTTGGTGCTCGATCTCGCCACCGTCGTCGGCCTCCCCGATACCGATAACATCATCGAACTCATGCGCGAATCATGGAAGAAGATCGGCGTGGGGCTTAGCGTCCGTCACTATTCCTCGGCGGAGTTCTTCGCGCCGTTTCAAAACGGTGGCATCGTCTACGGGAATAGCTGGGACGTTACATTGTTCGCTTGGGGGAACGATCCGCTCGGCGACTACTCGTTCATCTATGGCTGCAACCAGTTCCCGCCGAACGGGCAGAACGATCTGCGTTGGTGCGATCCGAAGGCCGATGCGGCGATGAAGGCGCTCTTCTCGCACTTCACGCAACGCGAACGAAATGCCGACGTCGCGATTCTCACCAAGCAGTTCGTGAAAGAGGTTCCCTCGATTATCACCGACGGACGCATGGCGATCTATGCCTACAATCGCGATCTCAAACACTTTCATCCGGGCGTCCTCGCGCCGTTCGATAACATGATGAAGGTGGATATATAGGCGCCGCTCCTGTCACGCCGAGTAGCCGCCGCTCCTGTCACGCCGAGTAGCCGCCGCTCCTGTCACGCCGAGTAGCGCGAAGCGCGTATCGAGGCGACGTGCGATCCCTCGATACGGGCGCTAACGCGCCCTACTCGGGATGACGGTAGTCGGTGGCTTCGCGCCCTACTCGGGATGACGGTCGTCGGTGGCTGCGCCACCTACTCGGCATGACGGGCGGCGGCTATGCGAGCGATGCGCTCGGGGCGGTCGACGAGTCGACGTACACGGCGAGGCGTTCGATCGTTCCGTCGCTTCCCATCGCGAGCGCGCTGCCTCCCGGAAAACCGGTGGCGAATATCTGCTCGTAGCTTCCGCCGCTCGGCGCGGGAATCTGCGTGAAATACTCGGGGAGCGCAAGCAGCTGCATTCCGAGCCCGATCTCGCCGGGAACCAGCCGATAGCTCCCGCAGTCACGTGCCTCCAAGGGCGGTGCCTGCGCGGCGCGCGGCCGATAGAGCTCGGCGGCGCTTAACGACGGCCCGCTGAAAAAGAGCGATAGGAAAGCGCGCTCGCCGGCGATGCGCAGGCAATAGGTGTGCCAACCCGCTGACGGGTAGCGATAGGCGATGCCGAGTTCGCGCTCGACCTCACGGCGCATATCGGTTCCGACAACGAGTGAGAGTCGCTCGTTGAAGAGCGCGATCGGAGCGTCGGCCCGCGGTGGGAGCGTCGGTGCGTGCGCCGGGCGCTTGCGTTCGTAGATGCTCGCCAGTACCTCGACTGCACGTCGCATCGCAAAGTCCGGCGGTTCGCGTTCGCTCATCGGTGGAGCGATACAAGCGCCGGCAGATGGATACGCGCTTCGATGAAGAGCAGGCCTAAGAGGGTTCCCGCATAGGCAAGGCCGACGCGAATGCGGGCCGGAGCCCCGATGCTGTCGGCGGTGGAGGCGAGTGCGGTTCGCCACGAGCCTGCGAGCCAGAAGACGCTGAACAGCGCGATCAACGCGATCGGCAGGATCGGCAGCTGCGCGAGAATGGCGACGATAATAAAGATCGGCAATGCAAGAACGACGATCGGCGGCCAGACCGCTTGGATGATTCGCCCGCCATCGAGCGGCAGCACCGGCGCCATGTTGAAGAGGTTGAGCAGCGCGCTGATATTTGCCGCGAGCATCCAAAAGGGATCGTGCGTCGCCAAACCCATAGCCAGCGCGGCCGCTGCGAGCCCCATTCCGGCGAGCGGTCCGGCAAGAGCGATGTACGCTCCCTCCTCATCGTTCGCCGGTTTGCCCCCGGGGGTAAGCGCTCCGACGAACGGCAAGAAGATCGGAGCCCCCACCGCGAGCCCGTAATTGCGAAAGGCGAGCACGTGCCCTAATTCATGGGCGAGGAGCACGAGCGCGAGAATGATGCCGAAACGCCAACCGAAGGTCAGGCCGTAGAGCCAGAGCGTGGCGAGAAAACTGAAGCTGCCCAGCAACATCGGCGCGTGGAAAAGCAATACGAGGAGCCCCTTAAACTTCGCGGCGAGTGCTCCGAGTGCGGCGAGCAGAGCCGCCACCCCCTTCGATTTTTTCTTCGCCGGTTTATCGAGAGGCGGCTGATGGGAATCCATGGGCGTTGATGCTTCGACCGCGAAGAAGCCCCCCCTCGTACGTCGAAGCAAGGAAAGCCATGAAATTTGAAGAGCCGATCGAGCAACTGATCGCCGAGCCGACGCGCTTCACCCGAGACGTGCATTTCCCCGATCCTGCGGAGATTCGGCTCTACGACGAGACGCTGCGTGACGGCGAGCAGATGCCGGGCGTCTGTTACACGCCGCAGCAAAAATTGGAGATCGCGACCGCGCTCGCCGATATCGGCGTTCATATAATCAGCGTCGGCTTTCCGGCCGCATCCTCGGGCGATCGTCGCACGCTGCAGCTCGTCATGGAAGCCAAACGGCGCGGAGAAATCGGCGACGTCGAGATTCTCGTAATGTGTCGGAGCAATCGCAACGATATCGATGTCACCGTTGCGGCGCTGCGCGAGATCGGCGTCGATCCGCGCGACGTTACGTTTTTCATTTTTTCCAGCGGCAGCGATCTTCACCTCAAATACAAGGTCGGCAAAGTTCTGCTGCGCTTCGCCGGACGTGACGAATCAGAATGGCTGACGCTGCCGCTCTCGTTCTATCGCGAAGCAAACATCGAGTTGCAATGCGATGCCGTTGGCTATGCGCGTTCGCTCGGCGTCGAACGTATAGAATTCGGCGGTGAAGACGGCAGCCGCGGCGACGTCGAGTACTTTATCGAATACTACAATCGTGTACTTGCCGCCGGCGGCACGCGCCCGGCGTGGCCGGATACCGTCGGCTGCTTGACCCCCGAGGCGATGCGCGCCCATGGAACGCGGCTTATCGGCGGGCTTCCCGCAGGCATTCCGGTCGTCGCTCACCTGCATAACGATTACGGGCTGGGAACGATCAACGCGATTACGGCCACGTCATGCGGATTTAAAGTGATCTCGCTCACCGCGAACGGCTACGGCGAGCGCGCCGGTAATGTCAAGCTCCATGAATATGTAGTGGCGATGCGACAGTTATATGGAATCGAGATTCCGGGTTTCAAATATAACAAATTGCGCGAGCTCGCCCGCTTTATGGAACGGATGAGCGGCGTTCCCATGCAACAGCACGAGCCGATCGTCGGGTCGCGGGTCTTCGCCCATGAATCGGGGATTCACACGCACGGCATCATGATCGATCGGCGCATCTACGAAGCGGTTCCGAGCGAATTGGTCGGAGCGCATACGGAGTTTCTTTTCGGCAAACATTCCGGGGTTGGGTTGGTCGAGCAAACGCTACGCGAGAACGAAGATCGCCTCGCTGCAAGCGGCGTCGAGGTGACGAGCTCGCTCGCGCACGCGGTTACCGAACAGGTCAAGCGCATTCGCGAGGAGCGTGCAGCCGGTAGTGCGGCGCGACAAGCGATCGAACGCTACGAGGAGATCGCGAGCGGTCTCGCGCTCGACGCCGAAGATGTCGTCGAGATCGCACGCGCGATTGGTGCGCGCGGCGTCGCAGCTAGCGCTGCGCCGTCACCGGGAAATTAAAAGAGCGTTTCGGGAAAGGTTCGCGCGCCAGCGTGAAGTGCCACCACTCCGCCGGGTAGGCCTTGAAACCGTAGCGCTCCATGAGCATCGCGAGGAAGGTGCGGTTTGCGCGCGACTGCGTGGGGACCGGCGCGTCGCCGCGCGAGAGCGGATCGAAGAAATCGAAGGGTGTTCCCATCGCGAGGCCGTCGATGGTGAGATCGACGGTGCTGCCGCGACTATGCGAGGAATTTTCGGCGATATATCCACGCTTGAAGAGCTCGGATTTCGGGACGTTCGGGAAGTAGCGGCCCTTCGTTCCGATCGCACTCGGGCGCTTGCTCCACGCGACGAACGAACGTACGGCGCGCTCGGGGCGATAGCAATCGAAGACGCGAAGGGTCAGGTAATGCTCTAGTAAGAGACGCTCCACGCGCGCGAGTGCTTTTGCCGCCGGAACGGTGAGGATGCAGGCCGGTGCATCGTAGCCGGGAACGCGCGCGCCGGTAAAATTATCCGGCGTCGCGTAGCGAATATCCTGACGAATCTGCGGAGCGAACGTGGCGAGGTAGGTAAAGCCGCTGGGAAGAGCGGCGATCAGCGACGAGAACGCGAGGAGCGAGGCTCGCAGGAGCACGATCACTCTTTCGCGGCCTGCGCCAGGCCGATGCGGGCCTGCTCGAGTCCGGTCTTCGCCGCTACGTTGCCTTTGTTGATGACGAGCGCGCGCTCGTAATAGGGAATCGCACGGGCGAACTGCGACGAAGCGAGATAGAGATCGCCAAGCTGAGTGAGCGCGACGCCGTCATGCGGATCCTTCGCGATGCGCGCTTTGAGCTGGGAGACCTGAAGCATCACCGCCGGCGGCGGCCCACCCTGAACCGCGGCCGCGCTCCCGGCGTTCTGCTGCATCGAGGGGCCGCCGGCACCGAAGACCGATCCACGCACGTCGAAGCCTTTGACGACGAAGTCGCCGGTTACCAGCAACAAGACGGCGGCGAAAGCAACGAAGAGCCCGATGGCCAGCGGCGCCGGCAGCCCGCGTCTTGGGGAAGGTGGAGATTGCATGAAGCCATCGTTCGACCGTCGCGCGCGAGGAACCCGCACGGAACGAGCGCGTGCGACGGCGAAATGCGAGCGGAGATGAGCGCTCCCTTGCCGACCGAAGCCGACCTCCAGATGCTCTTCGCGCGCCTCAACCTCGCGCACTTCGATGGTGAGATCGGCGCGTGTTCGCTCGCTTACAACGAGCGATTTTCCAATTGTGCGGGAAGAACGACCTATCGCGCACCCGCCCTCATCGAGCTCTCGCCGAAACATTTCCGGCGTTATCCTGCCGCGCTTGAAGAGACGCTCTTGCACGAAATGATCCACGTGTGGTGCTACCAGCGCTTCGGCGAGACCGGGCACGGCGCGCACTTTCGTCGGAAGATGAAGCAGTGCGGAATCACCTCGATCCATCACGATCTCGGCACGGTGCGCCCGCTTCAGGAGGCGAGCACCCGCTATATCTTTCGCTGCGAGCATTGCGGCATGGAGGCCCTCCGCCGCCGCCTACCGAGGCGTTCGATGACCTGCGGCCGCTGCAACCCGCGCCGCCACGACGCGCGCTTCCCGCTGACCGTTTACGAGGTCGTCGACATGCGGATTCTGGGCGAAGTCGGCACGATCGCTCCGAAACGGGCCGCATCTCGGGCATCCCGAGCGACCTAAGTCCAGGCGGTCCGGCCTCGCTTCGCGCAAAGATAGCGGGGCTATGACGACCACCAACACCGCCTCCAACGGCGCGCTTCAGTCGCGCAAAGAGACCGACTCTATGGGTGCCATCGATGTGCCCGCCGACAAATACTACGGCGCGCAATCGGCGCGTTCGCTCATTCACTTCGAGATCGGCGAGGGTACCTGGCCCCGCGATGTGATGCCCAAGCAAGTCATCGTTGCGATGGCACAGCTGAAGAAAGCTGCCGCGTTGGTCAATCACGACCTCGGAAAGCTCGATGCCGAGAAAACGAAACTGATCGTCGCTGCAGCCGACGAAGTGATCGCCGGAAAGCTCGACGCACACTTCCCGTTGCGGATATGGCAGACCGGTTCGGGCACGCAGACGAATATGAACGTCAACGAAGTGATCTCCAATCGCGCGATCGAGATCGCCGGCGGCGAGATGGGCAGCAAGAAGCCGATCCATCCCAACGATCACGTCAACATGTCGCAGTCGAGCAATGACACCTTCCCGACGGCGATGCACATGGCCGCCGCCGAGGCGATGGTAGCGATGTTGCCGCCCGTCCAGAAGCTTCGCGACGCACTCGACGTCAAAGCGAAAGCCTGGAAAGATATCGTGAAGGTCGGGCGCACGCACTTACAAGATGCAACGCCGCTCACGCTCGGGCAAGAGTTCTCCGGCTACGTCACGCAGCTCGACCGCGCGATGGTCGCCTGCCGCGAAGCGCTCGAGCATCTCTACGATCTCGCTATCGGCGGCACCGCGGTCGGCACCGGGCTCAATGCCCACCCCGAGTTTGCGAATCGCGCGGCAACGAAGCTCGCCGAGCTCACGAAGCTGCCGTTCCGGTCGCATCCGAACAAATTCACGGCGCTCGCATCGCACGATGATTTCGTCTTCGCCTCCGGAGCGCTCAAAATGCTCGGTGCTGCGCTGATGAAAATCGCCAACGACGTGCGTTGGCTCGGCTCCGGTCCGCGCGCCGGTATCGGCGAACTCGTGCTTCCCGAGAATGAGCCCGGCAGCTCGATCATGCCGGGGAAAGTGAACCCGACGCAATCGGAAGCGATGACGATGGTCTGCGTGCAGGTCTTCGGCAACGACGTCGCCATTACGATGGGCGCGAGCCAAGGCAATTTCGAGCTCAACGTCTTCAACCCGGTGATGATCGCGAACTTCTTGCACAGCACGACGTTGCTGCGCGACGCCTGCACGATGTTCCGCGAGCATTGCATCGAGGGGCTGCAAGCGAACGAGCCGGTGATTGCGAAATATCTCGCCGAATCGTTGATGACGGTCACGGCGCTATCGCCGAAGATCGGTTACGACAAGGCCGCCGAGATCGCCAAGAAAGCCCACCACGACGGTGCGACCCTCAAAGAGACCGCGCTCAAACTCGGTTACGTTACGTCCGAAGAGTTCGACAAGATCGTCGTGCCCAAGGAGATGACCTACCCGAAATAATTTGTCGCGAACGCAAATGCATGAGGGGCCGAGCGGCAGTGCTCGGCTCTTCAAGTATTTGCCGCCGGTTATTAAAGCAACCTCCGA
>DAHUYY010000052.1 GCA_027306845.1 Vulcanimicrobiota bacterium
GCTCGCTTCCCGCGATTGCAAGGAGGCTGCCCGCCGAGCGTTTATCGGCGCGTGCGTCGCGCGTCGGCATCGCCGCATGCGCGCTCGCGCTATCGAACGTAACGAAGCGCGCCGGAATCGTTGCGAGCAGATCGGCCGGGAAACCGATATCGGCGAGGACGAGCTTGCCGACGTATGCGCGCGCCGGGTCGAGAAGATGCGCCGGAACGAGCGCTCCTAGCGCGACGGTGAGGTGCGCGCGGATCGCGCTGCCCGGAACCGCGCCGCTTCCCGCTTCGAGACCGGTCGGCAGATCGATAGCGACGCAGGGAATCGCACGCGCTCCTACCGCCGCGATCGCGGCGCAGACCGTCGCATCGAGCGGAAGCCGCGCGCCCGAACCGTAGAGCCCGTCGACGAAAAGTTCCGCGCGGGCAAGCGCGTTGTCGCGTGCGTCGATATCCTCCCACGCAATCGTGCGAACCCCCGACTGCAGCGCCCGCTCTTCGGCGTCGACGCGCGCTGCCGAGCGCTTGCCGGTGGGGAGCGCGAGCACGACGCGTTCGTGATGCTTCTCCAACGAGGCGAGCGCCGCGAACGCATCGCCGCCGTTATTTCCTGGGCCCGCGAGCGCGAGCACGCGTCCGCCGCGCGGCAACAACTCATCGATACAGGCCGCTACGCGCAGGCCGGCGGTGCGCATGAGTTCGATTTCGCCGATACGCTCGCAGGATGCGAGATCGAGCGAGCGGAGTTGCTCGGGAAGCAGAACGGGGATCATCGTTCGAAGATGACGACGGCGGCTGCGGTCGTCGCAGTGTGGGTGATCGTCAGATGGATGCGTGCGATCGCGCGCTCTTCGAAGAGCGTGCGCGCGGCACCGTGCAGGAAGATCGTCGGCCTTCCGCTCGGTTCGTGCCCGACTTCAACATCGCGCCACGGAACGGCGTGCCCGAATGCTTTACGCGCCGCTTCTTTTGCCGCGAAGAAGCCGGCGAGTCGCTCGGGCCAATTGCGCTTGCGCATCGCATAGCTCATCTCTGCTTCCGTATAAACCTTGCGCGCGAACGCCGCGCGCGTCCGTTCGTCGAAACGATAGCGCTCGACCTCGGCGAGGTCGATCCCCAAACCAACGATCATCGTTCAGCCTTCCCCGCCGCCGACAAGTTTTCCGGTAGGGAGTGACGAATAGCGGCCGACGAAGGAGCATGGCAAAAATCATTCGTTTGATCCCGGTGAACACCGTTGACGCGCGCCTTGCCGATCGGCTCGCGGTCTGCATCGAAGAGCGCTTTCTGACCGGCGTCCGTATCGAACGCTCGCTGGCGCTTCCGCGCACCGCGCTCAATGCGACGCGCAACCAGCTCTTTGCACCGACGCTCTACGCTCGCATTATCAAAGGTTTTCCGGGGCAGGAGGGCCTTGCGCTCGCCGTCACCGAGTACGATTGCTACAAGACCTCGCAGCGCTACCTCTTCGCCGATGCCGACGCGAACGCCGGGACCGGCGTCGTCGCGCTCCATCGCCTCCGCCCCGAGTTCTACGGGGAGGAGCCCGATGCCAACCTCCTCTTTCAGCGCGTCCTCAAGGAATCGGTCTATGCGCTCGGCCGCGCGATGGGGCTGCGGAGCTGCCATTCGCCGCGTTGTGCCATGCATGCGACCAGCTCGGTCTTCGAAACCGATTCGAAGTCGCCGAACCTCTGCGAGGCCTGTCTCGGGAGAATAAGTCGGGCGCGGCAGTAAAAGTCGCTTCGCAAGGCTAAAGAAGCGCGAAAGAAGGCCAGCGCCAGCGCCAGAGGAGGTTCCTAGGTCGTCGTGCTCTATGCGAAAATTGCGGCAATGCGTTCGCGCTTCGGGCTGCCGGCGCGGATCGGGATCGCTGCAATTGCGGCGCTCGTCGCCGGGCTCGCGGCGTGGTATGGAAACGCCGTTGCCATTGAAGTGCTCCTCCTTGGGATCGTCGCAATCGGGGCGGCCTTCGTCGGCGTTCCGATCGGCTCGCTGCTTGCCGTAGCGGTCGCACTCGTCGATTACTGGGCGCGCCACGCCCATCACAGCCACCAAGCGATCTCCGGCAGCGTGCTGCTCGGCGTCGTCGGCCTCGCCGTTAGTTTCCTTTTTGCCGGCGAGATCTCGCGCGTCGATAGCGCGGAGGATTTCGAACCCGGGCAATACGCGTTCCGCAGCGCGACCGTCTCGCGCCCCGCACTGCCGCGCGGCGAATCCGCCGAGGTGCGTTCGGGCGTTGCGACGCTCGCGGCGAGCATCCGCGAAGTCTCCGGCGGCGACTTCACGAAAAACATCGCTTCCCCCGATGCAGCGCTCGGCGAACTCGCCGTCGCGCTCAATAAACTCATCTTCGGCCTGCGTGAGTTCTTCCGCGAACTCCACCAGAATTCGGCGAATCTCGGTGCCTCCGGCGCCGAGTTGCGTTCGACCGCTTCGACGGCGCTCGCGGTTATCGAGGGCGCCTCGGTCGCGCAAGGTCAACTCGATGAAGGCATTAACGAACAGTCGCGAATCGTCGACCAAGCGACGGTGAAGGTGCGCGCGCTCACCGATGCGATTGCATCGATCGCCGCAGCGGCAGAAGAGCAAACGCGCAGCCTCGACGAGACTGCGCTCTCCGTATCGAACATGGCGAGCTCCATCGAGCAGGTAACCGCGCAAGTCGATTCCCTATCCTCGATCTCGACGGAGATGTCGCAGACCGCCGCGGGCGGCGGCACCGCGATCGAGACGATCGTCGCCGGTATGCAATCGATTCGCTCGACGATTAACGAACTCGCCGGCGATATCCGGCAACTCGGCAGTAACTCCGAACAGATCGGCGACATCGTCAAGGTGATCGACCGTATCGCCGAACAGACGAACTTGCTCGCACTCAACGCCGCTATCGAAGCGGCGCGTGCCGGCGAGCACGGACGCGGTTTCGCCGTCGTCGCAAGTGAAATTCGCAAACTCGCCGATGGGAGCGTCTCGGCAACCAAGGAGATCGCCGGCCATATCAGCTCGACGCAGGCCGTTATCTCCGAGGTCGTCGATGCGATGGATCGCCTGACCGAACGCGTTGAAGAGAACGTCAACAGCACCAACTCGGCCTCCGGGGCGCTGCAGGCCATCGTCCACGCCGTTCTCGCCGCCAACCAACAGATCGGTGAGATTAGTTCGGTTGCGCGCGCGATGAGTTCGAATTCCTACCAAGTCATTCGATCGATCGAAGAGATCACCAAGTCCGTTGCGTTAAACATGCAGGCAACCGGATCGATGCAGAGCCAGTCCGACGATGTCAATAAGGCGTTCTCCGATATCTCTTCGATCTCGGCTCAGAATGCTTCGTCGGTCGAAGTGCTGACGTACGTTAATAAAGAGGTAACCGATAGCGCACAACGGATCCTGACGTCGCTCGACGGCATGACCGCCGGGATGAAACAGATGGACGAACGACTGAACCACTTCAAAGTGAGCGACTCAACGACGGAGGGAATCGGCGAATGAAAATGACGTTACGCGTCAGATTGCTCGGCACCATCATCGGTGCCGTGGTGCTATTTTTCCTAGTAAGCGTCATCGCGACTCGGGTCGTGTTGCAACGCGATCTTTTTAACCTTGGCAAGAGCGAGGTGACGAACGGCGCCGGTGCGTTTAGCGGATACTGGAACTCGCATCGCGATCTCATCAAGCTCCTCGTCTCGCAGGATGCTGCATCGAGCGCGCTGCTGAAAGCCGTGCAATCGCACGATGCGGCGCAGTTGCAGGATCAGCTTGCGAATATCGCTCGAACCTCGAACCTTTCATTCCTCACCGTCGTCGACGCAAACGGAAAAGTACTCGCGCGTGCGAACGGGATGCAACCCGGCTCGCTCGCAAGCGAAAGCATCGTCGCGCGTGCGCTCACCGGCGAAACGGTCAGCACCGCCGCGATTCTCACCAAGAAAGAACTCGCCGCCGAAGGGCTCGCGCTCCAGGCGCAAATGACGATTACCAATGCCGAGGGCGCGGCCGCCGGCACGTCGACCTCGGGGCTTGCGCTCGTTGCAGCGGCGCCGATGAGCGACGCCGCCGACCGCACCATCGGCGCGGTGTACGGCGGAGTTTTGCTCAATCACGCCTACGATATCGTCGATCAAAGCACGAAAGCGCTCGGCGGAAAGACCGCGATTTTGCAAGGCGACGTTATCGTCTCCAGCAACATCAAGACCAAGCAAGGGTTGCGCGAAGTCGACCGTCAGGTGCACGATGCGAAGACCGTCGTTGCAACCGGTACGCCGTTTACCGGCACCGAGCGGATCGGTCCGATCGACTACATCGCGCATATCGATCCAATTCTCAACGATCAGAGTAAGGTGGTCGGAGCGCTCTGGTACGGTATCCCGCGCGCGCAGATTACCGGCATCATCGCCCACACCACCAACACGCTGCTCTTCTGGGGATTGCTCGCGATGATTCTCGCGCTCTTCCTCGCGATTCCCATCGTGGAGCGGCTCTCGAAGCACCTCGCAACGCGCAGCAAACAGGTGCGTACCGCCGCGAAGGAACTCGGCGTGGTTATCGTCGGCAGCGAAGTCTCGGGCGATCACGTCGCTCAGACGAAGACGACGATTGAAAAGAGCGGTGCGATTATCGACGAGTTGGCGAAGGCGGGCGACGCGAGCGGAAAGCTCGCTCAACTCAAGAGCCTCAACGACGAGGCGCTCGGCGACGTCATCGTCATCGATACGCTCTCCCAAGAGATGAGTTCGCGGATGAAACAGGCCGTCGATCGCGTCTCGGAGCTCAACGAGGTTGCGGGCGGCCTGAACGAACTCGTCACGGGTGAGCAGAGCTAATGTGCCGCCCCGTGCCTCGTTGCTCGTCGGTCACAACGCTCCGGCGTTACTCCCTCTTCGCGCCTAACCCCGAGGAAAAATCCCTCGTCGGGTCCGCTCGCGCGGCGTACGGCGCGGCGCATTAGGCGGAATTACTATGGCCGATATCGTCCTCTTCTTTGCTAGTAACGCCGATACGATGATCGCGACGAAAGCGCTCAAGGATGCAGGCGTTACCTCGAAGATGATCCCGCGCCCGGCGGGGGTCGCTACGGAGGCGAACCTCTGCTTGAGTATCGACGCGTCGGTGGAGAGTTCGGCAAAGAGCGCTCTCGCCGGCGCCGGCGTCAACCTCGGCGGTGTATCGAAGTAGCGCTACCGAAGCGCGCGCACGTCGCCGAGACCGACTGCGAGAACCGACCCATCGGAGCGCTCCACGCGGAGCGCTCCGCCCATTTCTAGCCCGAGCGCGCGCGCCTCGAACGGCTCGCTCTCGCCCTCCGGCAGCAAGCGATAGCGCGTTCCAGGACTTCCCGCTAGCCGCTCCCAGAGCTGGACGAGCTCCGCGGGGCGCTCGAAGGTCGCGAAGAGCGCCTCGGCGCGTTCGAGGATGGCGGCGAGGAGATCGGGGCCGGCGACCGGGCGGAGATCGTCGCAGAACGCCGGCGGCGGCGCCACCGCGCGCTCGGCATCGGGGTAGCGCGCCAGGTTGATGCCGACGCCGCAGCCGACGTAGGCCCGCTCCCCCGCGACGCGCGAGACGGCGAGCATTCCGGCGAGTTTGCGCCCCTCCAACAAGAGATCGTTCGGCCACTGGGCGCGCGTATGGATCCCGGCCTCGGCGAGAGCACCCTGCACGACGCAGGCACTCCAGAACGGCACCAGCCAGAGCGCCGCGCTCGGAAGCGGCTCGGGCAGAATCGTCGTGAAGAGGAGTGCGCTCCCCGGCGGGGCGAGCCAGGCGCGCCCTTTGCGCCCCGCCCCCGCGCGCTGGAAACCGGCGACGATGGTGAGCCCGGCCGAACCGGGCTCGCCGAGTAGCGCGCTTGCATCGCGGTTCGTGCTCTCGGTCTGCTCCCGATAGCGGATCTGCGAGAATCGCGTGCCGGCGAGCCGGGCGGAGAGGGCGGCGTAGGGATCCTGCGGTTGCTTCATCGTCGGCGAGAGGCTTCGACGTGCGCTTGGGCGTACCCAAGCGCCCGTTATGGCAATCGAAAGAACCCTGATTCTCTGTAAGCCCGACGCGGTTTCGCGTGGGCTCGCCGGCGAGATTATCGCTCGCATCGAACGGCGCGGCTACCTCATCGCGGCGATGAAACTCATGCAGCTCGACGGCGAGCGCGCGCGCAAACACTACGGCGAACATGCCGGCAAACCGTTCTTCCAAGGGCTGGTCGATTTCATCACCAGCGGCCCCATCGTAGCGATGGCGGTTGAAGGCGACGGCGCGATCGAAGGCTGCCGCCAGATGATGGGCGCAACCAATCCGCTCTCGGCGGCGCCGGGAACGATTCGCGCCGACTTCGCGCAAAATATCGGACGCAATCTCGTGCACGGCAGCGATAGCGCCGGCAGCGCCGAGCGGGAGCTCGCGATCTTCTTCGAACCCAAGGAGTTCGTTTCGCGCAAACACGATCTCGAGCGCTGGATTCGCGAGTAGTTCGGTGTCGTTGGAGTCGTTGCGTGGCGGCGGACGGCCGCTGATCGAAGGTGTGAGCGCCCGCGAAATTCTCGATTCGCGCGGAAACCCGACCGTGGCGGTTAGCGTCGCGACGAGTTTCGGTGCGGTGGAAGAAGCGATGGTACCCTCGGGTGCATCGACGGGCGCACACGAAGCGGTCGAGCTGCGCGACGGCGATGCGAAACGGTACGGCGGAAAAGGCGTGCGCAAGGCGGTCGCGGCGGTGAACGACCGCATCGGCCCGATTCTCGAAGGGCTCGCCGCGACCGCACCGCGCGAGATCGACGAGAAACTCATCGACCTCGACGGCACCGCGAACAAGGCGCAACTCGGCGCGAATGCGCTGCTCGGGGTCTCGCTCGCGGTCGCTCGCAGCGCCGCGGCGAGCCTCTCGCAACCGTTGTTTCGCTATCTCGGCGGGCCTTCGGCCTCGACGTTGCCGGTGCCGATGATGAACGTCATCAACGGCGGCAAACACGCATCGGGCGCGTTGCAATTTCAAGAGTGCATGATCGTCCCGGTCGGCGCGGCGAATTTTGCCGAAGCGGTCCGTTACGGCGCGGAGACATTTCACGCACTCGGCGCGCTCTTGCACGAGAAGGGCCTGCCGACGCAGGTTGGCGACGAAGGCGGTTACGCGCCGCCGCTCGAGTCGATCGATGCGGCGATGGCGATTCTCGTTGCGGCGATCGAACGCGCCGGTTATAAGCCGGGCAGCGATATCGCCATCGCTCTCGACCCCGCTTCGAGCGAGTTTTACCAGGACGGAAAATATTACGCGCGCGACACCGCGCATGGTTTGAGCGCGGCGGAGATGGTCGAACTCTATCGCGATCTCTGCGAACGTTTCCCGATTATCTCCATCGAAGACGGACTTGCCGAGGACGACTGGAGCGGTTGGCGCGCGCTTACCGAGGCGCTCGGGGAGCGCGTGCAGTTAGTCGGCGACGATATTTTCGTCACGAACACCGCAATTTTAGCGCGCGGCATCCGCGAAGGTGTCGCCAATTCGATTCTGATCAAGGTGAACCAGATCGGCACGCTTACCGAGACGCTCGATGCCGTCGAGATGGCGCACAAAGCGGGTTACACGGCGGTGATTTCGCATCGCTCCGGAGAGACCGAGGATACGACGATCGCCGATATCGCGGTGGCGACGGGTGCGGGGCAGATAAAAACCGGCTCGCTCTCGCGCAGCGACCGCGTCGCAAAGTATAATAGACTCATGGCAATAGAAATGGAACTTGGGGCGGCCGCTCGCTTCCCCGGCAAAGCGGCGTTTCGTGCGCGGCGTTAAAGCGCTCGGCGCGCTTCTGAGCGTTGCGTTGCTCGCCGGTTGCGGCGGTGCCGTTGCAACCGTGCGGCAGGCCGAGTGCAACGGCTACGCGCTCCTTCCGGCGCCGCCGGAGATGCTCTACCCGACTGCAAACGCAACGGCCGTTCCCGACGGCAACTTCACGCTGGTGCTCGCCTCGACGTACGGCATCGGGGTCTACCTCAGCGGCGGTAGCGGTGGGAATCTCTCGCTTGCGACCACCACGGTGCCGAGCCCGCTGCCGAGCCCGAGTGCGACCGCGCCGCCGAACGCGACCCCGGCAGGCTATGCCGTCGGCCCGCTTGCAGCGCACACCACCTATACGGTCGACGCGACCTTCACCCAGCCCGCCGGCTGCCCGAATATCTCGGGAACCGTGGGATCCTTCACCACGCAATAGCTGCGGCAGGCGCTTCGTTTCCAGGGTGCGAACGCGCTGAAGCCCGATTCGTGGGCCTGTAGCTCAGCGGTAGAGCGGCCGGCTCATAACTGGTTGCGCGTAGGTTCGAATCCTACCGGGCCCACCAATCGAGTTGACAGCCCCCGTCGCGACGGGTACCCTACGCGTGTCCCCCGACTCCGTTGTCGGGTACAGAGTACGTGGCGCCATCGTCTATCGGTTAGGACAGCCGCCTTTCACGTGGCAAAGACGGGTTCGATTCCCGTTGGCGCTACCACATGAGCCCCGTTTTTACGGGGCTTTTTTTCTTTTGCCCAAAGCGTGAATGGTGCAGAGCGGAGGCGGTCAGCCCGCGGCCCGAGGTCATCGCGAGTGGCTCGGGTACGGAGCCGGTAAAGCACCGCTAGCGAACGGTGTGCGGCATACATTGCCACGCGTGAAGTCCAATGCTCCGAAAAAAAAAACAGCTCGGTCGCGAAGCCAAGCAAGAGGAGCGGAAGCGACCTAGAATTCGAGGGGATCCTGGTCCGCCGCGGATACCTTGCGCGGTTCGATGGGTGCCTCGGAGTACAAGCGCCCCGTTCTCGGCCTGATTTTCCTCAAGTACATTTCCGGTGGGTTCGAAGAACTGCACGCGCAACGTCTTGCGCCGAGCAGCCGGTAAGGTCGAACAGGCAAAGGCAATTTTACCCGATGGGGGAACCCCGGGCGATCAAGAGCTGAGCTTTTGAGGAGATTTGCCGAGTGAATACTTTCGTGCGGGCCTCTGCCGCTGTTTCATGCGCCGTCGCTCTTTCCATCTCGATGGGGCACGGCTCCGTCGGTGCCGCGGGGACGTCGATTACGGATCCTGCCGTGCAACGCAGCATTGCCGCCGTCGTTGCGAAGAATCGCGCCATCTATGGCGGCCGGACCCCGGTCCCGGGCGTCCTCGTCGGCGTGTGGGATGCGCAGGGACACAGCTACGTACACGGATTCGGTTATGCGGATCTCTTGAAGAAGCGTCCGCTCACCATCGCGGATCATTTCCGCATCGGGAGCAACACGAAGACGTTTACAGCGAGCGTGATGTTGCAGCTCGTACGCGAAGGAAAATTGAGCCTCGACGATCCGATTAGTAAATTCAACATCGGTGTCGTGGTCCCGAACGCGAAAAACATCACGATCCGGCAACTACTCGACATGCGTAGCGGTTTGTTCGAAGCGTACCAGACGCCGGAAATGGAAAAACAAGAAGGGATCAATCCCAACTCCACGATGGACCAGCGGGATATCATTCGCTGGGCGGTCGCGCAAAAGCCATATTTTGCGCCGGGTCATGGATATCACTACAGCAATACTGGGTACCTGATCGCTGGGCTCATTATCGAAGCCGTCACGCACGACACGATCGCACATCAAATTCAAACGCGTTTGCTCGTGCCGTTTAAACTAACGGAGACGAGCGTTCCATCCACCCAGGCGATGCCCGAGCCGTGGGCTCACGGGTACGGTCTCGATGCGAAAAAAGACTGGCAAGACGAGACTTCCGTCCTTCCCGTCTCCGCGATGGGTCCCGCAGGCGACATGATCTCCGATGCAAGCGACATGGAGCGTTGGATCAAGTTGTTCGTACTCGCGAAGACCGGGGAACCGAAGGGCTTCAGCGCGATCGACCAGTGCAAGACGTTTGACGGCAATGTTGGTTTCGGCATCGGTCTTGCATGCGCCGGCGACAATTGGTATGGCTATACCGGCGGCCTTAACGGCTACAACACCGCCGAATACTATTCGACGAAAACCGGAACGCTGGTGCTCGTCTGGGTTGACGTACAATCGGCAAATCCGCCGGGTGTGGCGAACGCCATTTTCCGCGACATCGCCCACATCGTCGATCCAACGAGCCACCCATTCAACGCGAAAGCTGGCGGAACGATCTAACGACGTCCGCGAACCCTACTGTTTCGTGAAAGTACCGTTCCCGTGGTCGTTCAACCATTCGATCGTCATCTGCGCCGCGTGATCGCTCGTCGCCGGCTTGAACGTGAGTTCCGTAAGCGTACGGAACCCGCCGCCGCCGGGACGGAACACGAACGTGTCGCCATTCCAGTGACGCAGCGCAAAGGTCATATGCTTCGGACCGATCGTGAGGTGCAAGCCTTTACTGTCAGCGCTGACGATTGCCGGGCCGTACATATCGTTTGAGTATGTGCCGACGTACGCGTCGTTC
>DAHUYY010000053.1 GCA_027306845.1 Vulcanimicrobiota bacterium
TAACATCGAGATACCGGCGGCGATGATTGCAAGTGCGGCAAAGACGAAGAGGACGTCGTGAATGCCGGCGAGCAGATCGGCGCGCGGTGCATCGAGCGTATCGCGGAAGTGGCCGTAGCTCGCGATCGCCCAGGAAAGCAGCGACGATGCGACCGCGACGCCGAGGCTCGTTCCCAACGTTCGCGTGACGTTGAGCACGCCGCCGGCAGCTCCCAACCGATGTAACGGCGCGGCGCCCATGATCGCGCTGTTGTTCGGCGACGTGAAGAGCCCCTGACCGAGCCCGAAGATTGCCAGCAGCGCGGTGACGGCTAGCAGAGAGCCCGGCGCGCCGTCGAGCGCGAATGCTAATCCGACGAGCGAGAGGGCCGCGATCGCCATGCCGATCGCCGTTAACCAGCGCGGGCCAAGTTTATCGGAGAGCGCACCGGCGAACGGTGCGACGATACCGAGCGCGATGGGGATCGTCGCCAAACGTAGCCCGGCGGCGAACGGCGCGTCGTGATAGCCGCCTTCAAGCGCGAACGGCACCAATAAAAACACGCCGAATAGTAAACCGTAGGAGATCAGCCCGGCGAGATTTCCCGCACTAAAAGCGTGCGATTGAAAGAGCGTGAGATCGATCAACGGCGGTTTGGCACGGCGCTGGTGGAGCACGAAGACCGCGATGAGTGCGAGGCCGCCGAGCGCGCAGCCGATGAAGGGCGGCGATACGAGCCCCCAACTCGGCGCTTCGCTCAGTGCGATCAGCACCAGCGCGAGCGCGGGGGTCAGAAGCCAGGCGCCAAGCCAGTCGAAGCCGCGATCGTGTAGATGCATCCCCTCGGTCCGCGGAAGTACGAACCAACCGAGGATCGTGCCGAGAATACCCGCGGGTACGTTGATCCAGAAGACCCAGCGCCAGCCGATTGCCTGAATGAGGAGCCCACCGAGCGCGGGCCCCAACGAAAGCCCGATTGCTTGTGCCGCTCCTTGGATGCCGATCGCCCGTCCGCGCCGTTGCGGCCCCGCCGCAGCGGTGATGATCGCGACGCTGTTCGCTTGCAAGAGCCCCGCGCCGATCGCTTGCAAAACACGCGCGGCGATAAGAATGCCCAGCGAATGTGCGAAACCGCAGAGCGCCGAGCCGAGAATAAAGACGAGAAATCCGCCGGTATAGAGGAGTTTCCGGCCGTAAATATCGGCGAGCCGTCCGAAGATCGGGAGCGTGGACGCGAGTACGAGCAGATACGCAAGCGATACCCAACTGACGTCGGCGAGCGAGGAACGAAACGTCGTCTGCAACGTCGGCAGGACCAGTTGAGCGATACTCGCGTCGAGTTGCCCCATGAACGCGCCGATGCAGACCGTTCCGACGACGAGCCAGGGATAATTTTCTCTGCGGGCGAGCGCGGCGAGCGGCCCGGGCTCCCAGTGGGTCGAACCTTCCGGTGTCGGCGTCGTGTCGTTCATGAGTTCCTAGCGTACCCCTTAGAGTACGTGTGTGTCTCGCAGCAACATCGCAGCTGCAGCGAGCAAGAGTGCGAACGAAACGACCGAGAGCAGTTGCGCGGCATGCAAGCGAGCGGCAACGCGCGGCCCGAGCGTTCCTCCCACGATCCCGCCGAGAAAGAGCGGAATCGCACGCAGAAAGTCGACATCGCCGGCGGCGGCGTGTGCGACAAACCCGAACGGCGAGGTCAGAGCGATAGCAAACTGCGAGGTTGCGGTGATGCTGTGGATCGGAACGTCGGAGAAATACGCGAGCGCGGGAACGATGGCGATGCCGCCGCCGATGCCGAAGAGCCCCCCGAGAATACCGGCAAAAAAACCGGCGAGCAACGAGGCGACGGGGTGCATCGTTCGCGGCGCTCCATCGCGGTTGGTGCCGGAGAGTGCGAGGCGCGAGCGGCGCAGCGCAAAATCGAGTGCGACACCGACGACGAGCGCGGCGAAGAGCCAATCGAAGATCGGGCTTGCGATGCGTTCGACGATCCGCGAGCCGAGGAGCGCGCCGGGGATGCCTCCGGCGACGACGAGCAGCCCTACGCGGAGGTTTACGCGTCGCGCTCGCAGGTTAGCAAGCGTACTGCTCGCACCGTTTGCCACGACCATCGCTAACGACATCCCCGCCGCCTCGGCGGGTGCGAACCCGAATGCCAGCCGCAGAATCGGCACCATCAGAAATCCGCCGCCAAGCCCAACCATCGAGCCGAGCGCGCTCGCCGCAAGCGCCGCAACGAAGAGCGCGAGCGCGACGATCACGCCGTGGTTGCTTCGGGCGGCGCTTCGCGTTGCGGTACGACGACGTCGAAGATGCGTAAGGGTTCGACTTTTCCTTTTACCGTCACCGGGTCGAGTTCGCTGACTTCAACGAGCTCGCGTACCTCGTTGTAGGTCGTCTCGCTGATGATGATTTGGCCGCCCTTTGCGACGTTGTACAGGCGCGCCGCCGTGTTGACGTTGTCGCCGATCACCGTATAGTTCATGCGCGAACTCGAACCGAGGTTGCCCATCACGACTTCGCCGGTGTTAATACCCATGCCGACGGTGAAGACCTTACGCCCCTGCGCCGCCCATTTGGCCGCGAGTTCGGCGATGCGTTGCTGTTGTTCGATCGCCGCTAGGACCGCATTTTTTGCATCGTCGGGCGTCTGATACGGCGCGGAAAAAACGGCCATGACGCAATCGCCGATGAATTTGTCGACGTAGCCACCGTATTTGAAAATGATCTTTACCATCTCTTCGAAGTACTCGTTGAGCTGGTGATAGATATCTTCGGGGCTCATCGTTTCCGACATCGCTGTGAACCCGCGAATATCGCTGTAGAAAATCGTCGATTTGACGCGTTTGCCTTTGAGCGAGAGCGCGCCTGAGGGATCCTCGGATTCGAGAATCTCGGCGACAACCGCCGGGCTAACGTGCATGCCGAACAAATTGGTGACGACTCGACGTTGCGAGCCTTCGAGGATGGTTCTGAATGCGGCGACGAAGGTGACGGCAAGAATCATCGCGACGACGACGTGGATGAAATCGAACCAGACGAGGTGCGTAACGAAGATCGCCATATCGATCCAGGCATACGCGAGGATCGTCGCTGCCGAAACGGCGAGCGCAATCGCGAAACGCGCCGACATGAGGAAGAGCGCGAGGAGGGTCGGCAAGAGCACCATGAGCGCCAGGTCGATCCACGTCGGCAACGTTTTAATGTAGATGCCGCGCAACATCTGATCGGTGAGTCGTGCGTTGACGTAGACTCCCGGCATTTTGCCGCGTGCCGTGATCACGAAGTCGCCGAGCGCCTGCGCGGTCGCTCCGACGTAGACCAAGCGTCCTTTTGCGAAGAGTCGTAGTTGCGAGATGGGGACCGTCAACGCATCGGCAAGCGACATCTGTCCGCCGCCGATGAAGGTCGGGGCGGTGCTCTGCTCGCTGCCGACGCGGCCGCTGACCGCCTGCGTCGATGCGTAGTGCGGGGGCAATAACAGAATGCGTCCGTGCAAGCGCGGCGTTTTTGCGAAATCGATCGTGTGGCCGAGATAGGTCTGTGCCGCCGCCGCAGCGAGCGAGTAGAACGTTTCGTCGGAGAAAAAGCCCGAGCCGCTCGTGCGAATCTTCGGAAATTGCCCCGAGGTATAACTACCGACACTATCGGAGCTCGAGAATCCCATCGCCGCGGTGTTCTTTGCCAAGACGGGAATCACGGGCTCGATCCCGATCTGCCCGGTCGTCGTGGTGTTGAGCGCGTAGGCGAGCACCGTTGGCACCTTGGCGATCGCTTTTCCGAAGAGCGCATCCTGGCGCGCACTTGGGCTGGGATCGAGAAAATCGATATCGAAGGCGACCGTCTTCGCCCCGGCCTTCGCAAGCCGATCGAGCAGCGTCCCATAGACGCCGCGCCGAAAGGGCCAGGTTCCAAGCCCCGCGCTCGTGTGACCGCTCAACGAATAATCGTCGAGCGTAATCATCGCGAGGTTATTGTTCGGGCTCCCGTACCCTGGGTTTTTGAGGCCGATGCGATCGGCGTGCGCGAGCACCGTAATATGGGCGATGTAATCGGCGAGTCGCGAAAGCTGAGGGTTTTGCGAGTAGAAGGTTGCGATACCGATTCCGCTTGCGACGAGCGCGAGCGCCAGTGCGATGCCGAGCGACTGCAGTTTCTTCTTCACGGGCTGCCCTCTCCGGCGCGAGCGCCGACGGCGTGATTAGTTGACGCGGCCGATATAGCGTCGATCGCGCGTATCGATACGAATGACGGTGTCGGGCTCGATGAAGAGCGGCACCTGTACGGTCGCGCCGGTCTCAAGTTTTGCGGGCTTGGTCGTGTTCGTCGCGGTATCGCCCTTAAAGCCGGGGTCGGTCTCCACGATGCGCAGTTCGACGTGCGGCGGGAGTTCGACGCCGATCGCCGTTCCGTCATGGAATTGGACGTCGACCGACATGCCGTCTTTAAGGAAATCGGCGGGACCGCCGATGAGATCGCGTTGGATCGTCACGTTCTCGAACGACTCTTGATCCATGAAGTGGAAGCCTTCGTCGTCGTTGTAGAGCATCTGCATCGTTCGATTGTCCAGCGTCGCGCGTTCGACTTTTTCGCCGGCGCGGAACGTGCGCTCGACCGTCGCCCCGGTGCGAACGTTCTTGAGACGGGTCCTCACGAATGCCGAGCCCTTGCCGGGCTTCACGTGGAGAAATTCGATCACGGTCCAAAGATTGTTGTCCAGCAGAATCGTGACGCCATTACGAAAATCGTTCGATGAGATCATAGCCCGCCCCAATACGGGCCGCACCTCGCGAAGCCCTGTGCGCCGCGCTACCGGAAGAGTGCGAGAAAAGTCTCCGGCAGGGCGTTTGCCTGGGAGAGAACGGCGGTGCCGACCTGCTCCTCGATCCGCGTCTGCGTGAAGCGCGTGCTCGCGGCCCCGAGGTTGAGATCGCGAATGGTCGAGACCGAGGCCTGGAGGTTCAGGGCGGCGAGCGCGTCGTTGTTCTCGTCTTCCTGCAGGCGCACACTGAAAGCTCCGAGCCCCGATCGTTCGGCGAGGACTCGCTGGATCGCGAAGTCGCTCTGGCCGATTGCGTCCTCGGCGGCGAGCGTCGGATCGTTGCCCGAGCCGGCGACGAGCGAGATCGTCGCGACCCGCAATGCTTGCGCTGTGACCGCCGGGAGCGAGAGGGCGATGGTGTCGCCCTCCGACGCTCCGGCGAGGACGTTGAGCGCCGGGGCATCGGGGTTCGCTTGCGCCGGGCTCGCTTGGAGCGCTTTAACATACGCCGTCGAGCCGGCATCGGCACTGGTAAAACTCCCCAACGTAATCGAAACTCCATCGAAGAGCGAACTCGTCGAGCCGGGCGCGAGTAAGGTCGAACTCGTCGTTTGCTGCTGCGTCGCGGTGTTATAAAAACTCTCTTGCACGGCGATCGAAACCCCGGTGTTGACGACCTGTAACTTGATGCTGCCGTCGTAGGTGTTGCTGACCGTGCCGTTTCCGACCGGAGCAAGGGCGTAGGCGCCGCTTGGGAACGCCGTCGGGAGCGAGAGCGTGTAGGAGTTCGACGTGTACGAAAGCACCGTTCCGATATAGACTCCGGCGGGAAAATTGCCGGCGTCGAGGATATCGACTTGTTGCCCCGGTGGCGATGGGTTGCTGGTGGTGCCGTAGGTGATCGTGTAGGCTCCGGGCCCCGAACCGGCGGCGATTCCGTCGAAGTGCGAGCTTCCAATATAGTCGCCGGCGGCGTGCGCGAAGGCGAAATCGGCGACGAACGTTGTGGGGCCGAGCACCTGCTGGACCGTAACGACTTCGGGGTTTGGGGGAAACGGTAGCTGTAATTCTTGGCCGACGTAGAGTGGCTGTGCGGTTCCGCTTATCGTGACCACATTTTCACCCGGAGTGACGGCGTTCGTCAGCGACCCGTTGACGTCGTTGCGAATTTGGGCGCCGCTGCTCAATGCCTGCGGAAAAATCGCCGTAATAGTTTTGGTAGCCGCATTAACTGCGAGCACTTGAATCGCCGGCCCGTTGTAGCCTGCCGGTACCAGCGAGTCGCCGGGAATGATGCCGACGGTGCTGCCGACGGTCACGCTCTGCGGGGCGGTCGATGCGGGAACGTTCTGTGTGAGTGCATTGTAGTAAATGGGGCGTTGATAAGCTGGAATCGTCTGGACATCGGCGACGAGTTGGCCGAAGTTGCTACCCGGCGGCCCGGCGTTGGTGGCAAGAACGCTATTTGCTTGCACCGTAATGCTCGCAGCGAGCGCGGGCACGAAACCGGCATGGCTGCCGTCGAGCAGCGATGCACCGTTAAACGTGACGCTCTGCGATATGCGATTCACCTCGAGCAGCAATTGTGAAACCTCGGCCTGGAGGTTGGCGCGATCGCCGGTGCTTTCAACGCTTGAGGAGGCCTCAACCGCGAGCGTGCGAATGCGCGTGAGGATGTCGGTGACGCTCGCCAACGCTCCGTCGGCAACGTTGACTGCGTCCGCCGCGCTCTGCACGTTGCTCTGCGCGCGCTCGAAGCCGTTCACGCGCGCGGTGAGCGATTGCGAGATCGCGAGCCCGGACGGGTCGTCGGCCGCGCTATTAATGCGCAGGCCGGAGGCGAGTTGCCGGGCTTCGTTCGTCAATTGCTCGGTGGTGCGATCCAGGGCGGTACGAGCGGCATCCGACGCAGCGTTTGATGCAAGCGAGAAGCTAAAAGACATCGATCCGCGCTCCTACGCCCCGGTGGAGCCGCCCCCCTCCCGAGGGCCGAGAAAAAGGCTCAGGTTATGGAATTTGGCGATAGCGAACGCTCGTCGCCGGCAATGTAAAAAATCGCGCATCACCTTTGCGTATTTTGCGAACGGACCTAGCGTTTTTTTGCCGCGCGCCCTTTCAAGAACGGAATCGGGTTCTCTATCCCGGCGCGAAGCCGCTCGATATTCTCGCGGTGGCGGAAGATAATGAGGATCGCGACCGCGGCTCCATAGAGCGTCTCCCACAACGATCGCGTGAAGAATGCGAGCGAGGGAATGACGAGCAGCCCGGCGAGCATCGAGCCGACCGAGGAGTAGGGCGTGAGAACGATGGCGCCGAGCAACCATCCCGCGACGGCGACGGCGACGGAGAGAGGGCTGAGCGCAAGCGTTGCGCCGAGCATCGTTGCTACGCCCTTACCACCGTTGAATCCCAGCCACGGGGAGAAGCAATGGCCGAGCACCGCCGCCAGCGCGGCGACCGCCTGAATAGCATCGCCGGTTCCGAAACGGGCGGCAAGAAGAACGGGGAGCGCGCCTTTTGCGACGTCGAGCAGTAAAACGGCGATCGCACCACGTTTTCCGAGGGATCGTAGTGCGTTCATCGCGCCGATATTCCCGGATCCTTGCGCGCGGATGTCGGTGGAGAAGAAGAGGCGTCCGACGACGAGTCCGAACGGAATCGAGCCGACGGCGAAGGCAAAGAGCCCTAGGAGGGCGTCGGCCATGCCGGCTCCTCGCGTTCCTCGCCGCGACGCGGGCGAAATTCGATCGTCAACGGTACGCCTTCGAAATCGTATGCTTCGCGAATAGTATGTTCGAGGAAGCGTCGGTAGGATGGCTGCACTAAATCGGGATCGTTGCAGTGCATGATAAAGAGCGGCGGATGCGCCGCGACCTGTGCGGCGTAGAAGATGCGCAGCGCCTTTCCGCCGGAGATCGGCGCCGGGTGCGCCATCACCGCGTCGCGGATCAAGGCATTGAGCTGCCCCGTCGGCGCGCGACGATCGAGGTTTTCGCAGACGTGAGCGACCAGCGGCATGAGCCCGCCGAGTTTTCGGTGCGTCATCGCGGAGAGAAACGTAATCGGGGCGAAGCGCGCGAACGGTAGCATATCGTAGATGGCGTTTGTGAGGTCGCCTTGTTGGTATTCGCCCTGCTCGCGCACGATATCCCATTTATTGCCGACGAGGATGACACCCTTGCGCTCTTCGATCGCGAGGCCGACGAGACGACGATCTTGCGCCGTGATGCCGTGCATCGAATCGAAGACGACGAGCGCGATATCGCAACGGGCGAGTGCATTGAGGCTTCGCAACGTCGCATAGTACTCGATATCGCCGATCGCCTCGGGTCGCTTGCGCATGCCGGCGGTATCGACGAGTCGGTATTTGCCGCCGCGCCAAATCAACTCGGTATCGATTGCATCGCGCGTGGTTCCCGCCACGTCGGAGACGATTGCGCGTTCTTGACCGACGAGCGCGTTGAGGAGCGAGGATTTTCCCACGTTGGGGCGGCCGACGATCGCCAGCGATATTTCGTCGCTCCGCACCGCGTTGGGCGTGTTCTCCGGCAGCGCCTCAACGATTCGGTCGAGGAGATCGCCCGTGCCCTCGCCGTGAATCGCCGAGACGACGATCGGAACGCCGAAGCCCAAGCGCGAAAACTCCGCGGTCGCGCTATCGGCGGCGTTTGGAGACTCGGCCTTATTGGCGACCAGGATAATCTTCCGGCGAATGCGTCGCAGGATGGTGGCGACCTCTTCATCGAGGGGGTTCGCCCCCTCGCGAGCGTCGACGACGAAGAGAATCGCATCGGCGGCGGCCGCCGCCGCCTCGGCCTGTCGGCGGGTCGTTTCGGCGAAGGCGTCGCCATGGGCGACCGCTGCCTCGGGGTCGATTCCGGCGGTATCGACGAGATTAAAGGTGTGCCCCTGCCATTCCGCGAGGGCGTAGAGCCGGTCGCGGGTGACCCCAGGGGTGTCCTCGACGATCGCCAAGCGAGCGCCGACGAGTCGGTTGAAGAGTGCGCTCTTCCCGACGTTGGGGCGGCCGACGATGGCGACGGTCGCCGGTTCGACGCGCGCGAGAACCGGCGTCTCCGATGCTTCTAAATCCACCGCCGGGAGATTGGCGGTCCGGTCGGAGTTTGCCCGCCTCGCGCCGAACAGAGCCGATCTTCCATGGCTGCACTCTATATTGAGACCTTCGGCTGTCAGATGAATGAGGCCGACTCCCAAGAGATCGCGCAGCGCGCAAGCGCCGCGGGGTATGCTATCGTCACGCGCCCCGAAGACGCGCAGGTCGTGTTACTCAATACCTGTACCGTGCGCGATAATGCCGAACGGCGCGCGTACGGTCGGATGAATCATTTTCGCGCGCTCAAGAGCGCCGACCCGAGCGTTCGCATCGTCGTGATGGGCTGCCTCGCCGAGCAGGACCGCGATCGCATGGCAAAGCTTGCGCCGCACGTCGATGCGATCTACGGGACGAAGGAGTTGCGCGCTCTCGGCGACCGTCTCGAACGCTGGCGCGAGGATTTCGGGGAAGACCCCGATCTCGAAGCGATCGAACAGCGCGCCTTGCTCGAACCGATGGGCGGCACCGCAGACGGCGTCATCGACGCATTTTCACATCTCCGCGCTTTCGTGAACGTGCAGCGCGGCTGCTCCTATTATTGTACGTTCTGCATCGTCCCGCACGTGCGCGGCCGCTTCGACCATCGCCCCGCCGCCGAGATTCGTGCCGAGGTCGCCGAGAAAATCGCCGCGGGTGCGCGCGAGGTGATGCTGGTCGGCCAGACGGTCAATGCGTGGCGCGATCCGGTCGACGGCGCCGACTTTCTCGCACTCGTGCGTTCGGTCGCGGCGTTGCCCGGCTTAGAGCGGCTCTCGTTCATCTCTCCTCATCCAAAAGATTTCACCGAGGCAACGATCGCCGGGTTCGCCGAGGTCGGAGCGCTCAATCCTCGCGTTCATCTGCCGATGCAATCGGCGAGCGACCCCGTGCTGCGCCGAATGAACCGCAAATACACGCGCGCGCAATTCGACGAGCGTGTTGCGTGGATCGCACGCTACCTGCCGAACTGGGCGATCACGACCGATATCATCGTCGGATTTCCCGGCGAGAGCGATGTCGATTTTGAATCGACGCTGGCCTACGTTCGTAGCGGGGTCTTCGCCAATGCCTATTCGTTCATCTATTCGATTCGGCGTGGGACGCCGGCCGCGAACTGGGAGCAAGTGTCGCGGGAGACGGCGCACGAACGCTTCGAGCGCCTGATCGAAGCGCAGAACGATGCCAGCACGGCGTACCACGCCCGTAAAATTGGGCGCATCGAACGTTGCCTCGTCGTCGGGCCATCGAAGAAAGATCCGAATCGCCTGACGGCAAAGGCGCTCGATAACGTCACCGTCAACGCTCCGATGCCCCCCGATTACGATGCTGCGCTCTACGCCCGCGAGCCATGGCTCGACATCGAAATCGTCGACGCGCACGTGTGGGGAAACTCCGGAAGTATCCGCGCGCGTGCGGTTCGTTTCCCCGATCGCGGATCGCCGGTAGCGCTGCCGGTGCTCTCGCTTCTGTGATCGATGGATAGGCGTTATCCTGCGTGAGCGCACCGACGAAACGCTCGCCGGCGATCGAGCAATATTTCGAATTGA
>DAHUYY010000054.1 GCA_027306845.1 Vulcanimicrobiota bacterium
CGCAGCTCCAGGCAAAGAGCGTGACGTCGATCGTGAAATCGAGCAGCACCGCCCAGCCGGCGATGAAGCCGAGAAAATCTCCCAGGCCGCGCATGACGAAATATTGGCCGCCGCCCGCGACGGGATAGGTCGCTGCGAGTTCGGTGTAGGCAAGGCCGATGCAGACGTAGACGATACCGGCAAAAAGAAAAGCAACGTTCGAGGCGCCGGCTGCGGCGCCCAAAACCAGGCCGAGCCCGACGAAGATATCGGCGCCGACATCTGAATAGCCCCAGGAGAAAGAGCCCCAAGGCGTGACCGAGCGTTTGAGTTCGGGTTGGTGTTGGTCGGGCATTCGTCGCTTCTAAAAGATGATGCCTATCGCAGTACGTTCGAGCGCGTTGATCGTGTACTCCGCTTGGGCCATTTGATCCGTTAATTCATAATCGCGAAAAATTTTGCGTGCATCCATGAGGCGATTGACTGCATTGCGCAATTCATTTCGTTCCCGCATGCCGTCGGAGCTTTTCTGCAAAATCATCGTCGCATACTTAATTGCCGTCTTTGCATACTCAACGTGGTTGCCGATAGCCTGCAATTCATGCATCGCCAATTCGAACGCCTCGGTCGCCTGGTCGTAATCCCTCCGGCGCGTGGCGATCATCCCCTTGAGGACGTTCTCGAGAGCGTCGCTCCGGTTGCGCGTCGGGGCGAGTGCCTGGTCGATTGCCTGCCGCAGGTCGGGGTCGCTCGCGATCGTCGGGGAGGTGGCGAAGGTGCGCGGCGGGCGGGCAGCCTGGCTCGGCACCGGGGCGGCCTGCGGCGCGACTTGGCCGGTGCGTAGCATATCGACATCGACATAGAACTCGCGCGCCGTCTGGTAACGCTTGCCGGGGTCTTTCTCGATCGATCGCAAGATGACGCGCTCGAGTGCCTCGGGAATATTGCGATTGATCTCGCGCGGCGGAGTCGGCGTGTCGTGAACGTGCGAATACATCGTCGCCACGATATCTTCACGATCGTTGCGGAAGGGCAGCGTGCCCGTGAATATTTCGTACATCAGAATGCCGACGGAATAGAGATCGGAACGAACGTCGGCGGGTTTGCTTAAAAAGCGTTCCGGCGCCAAGTAGGAAATGGTGCCGATGATCTGCCCCGTTCGCGTCGTTTGCGTGACATCGCTCGCGCGCCGTGCAAGCCCGAAATCGGTCAACTTCACCCGCTCGGAATTTTCGTCGAGCATTACGTTCGAAGGCTTGATATCGCGGTGCACGATGCCCTGCGATTGAGCGTAATCGAGCCCTTCGAGAATGTCGCAAATAAATCCGAGCGCCTGTTTGTATTTGAGCTCGCCGCTGCGCAGATCGGCGAGATTACGCCCGCGCATGAGCTCCATGATGATATACGGGTAGCCTTCATCTTCTCCGGCATCGAAGACCGCAACGATGCGCGGATGGTTGAGCCGCGCCATCGCGCGCGCTTCGCCGAGCAACCGTTCGATCGTATCGCTCGAACGCTCGATTAAAACTTTGACGGCGACTTCGCGCCCTAATTTTTTGTCGAGCGCACGATACGTATCGGCCGTACCGCCCCGTCCGAGCAGTTCGCCGATCTCATATCGCCCCGCGAGAGTCCGTCCTTGGAGTTCCACGCAATCGTTCCTATACCCTAAAAGGCATTCCGATAATGCATCATGCGTTCACCGTCGATAGCGACGACATCGAAACGTACGCGCGCGTGCGGCGCGACGATTTGCGCGTAGTCGGCGGCGATACGACGAAGGGTCGCGCGCTTTGAGCGACCGACGGCCGCGAGCGCCGAGCCAAAATCGGAGCTTTCACGTCGCTTCACTTCTACGACAACCAAAGTGCTCCCATCCAGGAAGAGCAGGTCTATCTCGACGCCGGGCAGTTGGAGGTTCCGGGCAAGCAGACGGTAGCCGACCTTGCTAAGGAACCTTTCGGCGCGTTCTTCGCCGAGGCGACCGAGCGTGCGTCTCTGGCGGCTCACGAGCGCTCCAGGGCCGCGGCGACCGGTGCGAAGCTCCGGCGGTGGTAGGGTGAGGGGCCGTAGCGCCGGAGGGCATCGAGGTGCTCCGGCGTGCCATAGCCCTTATGCCGGGCGAAGCCGTAGCGAGGGTCGACGGCATCGAGCTCGCAGAGCAATGCGTCGCGGTGCTCTTTGGCAAGGATCGAGGCGGCCGCAATCGCGGTGCAGCGCGCGTCGCCGCCGACGATCGACTCGATCGGCAGGGCGAGGCCCGGAAGCGGCATCGCATCGACGAGCACGATATCGGGGCGTAGCTGCGCCGCCGCGAGCGCCCGGCGCATCGCGAGCTGCGTGGCGCGGTAGATATTGAGTTCGTCGATCTCCGCGGGGCTTGCGAGCCCGAGGCCGCAGGCGGCCGCGTGGCTGCGAATCTCGATTGCGAGCTCGGCGCGTCGCTTGGGGCTGAGGCGCTTCGAATCGTCGATTCCGGAGATCGGCAGAAGCGACGTGAGCACCGTGCAGGCGGCGACGACCGGACCGGCGAGCGGGCCGCGCCCCGCCTCATCGATTCCGGCGATCACGGTAAAGCCGCTACGGCGCAGCTCGAGCTCGCGCGCGGCGAGTTCGCGGTCGCGCGTCATTTCGGTTCCTCGGGCGGGCGTTCGAGCGAGACGCGGCCGAAGGTGCCGTCGTTGAAGCGGCTGATATAGGCGCGTGCGGCATTGTGGAGATCGAACTCGCCGCCTTTGCGCGCGAACTCCGCGAGCGTCGGTACGTCGTCGAGCCCGAGCTGCGCCGCCCAGGCGGTAAAACGCTCGACGATCTCCTCGGGGTCGTAACGCTCGACCGGGACGCCGCCGCAGAGTGCGAGGTGCCATTGAGCGTCGGCATTGGGGATCTTCGGGACGAGGATACCCGGCGTGTCCATCAGTTCGACATCGGGCGCGAGGCGGAACCACTGCAACGAACGCGTGACGCCGGCGCGATTTTGCACGCGGGCGGCCGCTCGTCCGAGCAGTGCGTTGAGCGCGGTGGATTTCCCAGAATTCGGAATGCCGACGATCATCGCGCGGGCCGTGCCGCGCACGCCCGCGGCGAAGCGCACGATTTCATCGCGGACGAAGCTGCAATCGCGACGGCTGCGTGCGTTGAACGCGACGGCCTGCAGGCCGCGCTCGCGATAGCGCTCGAGCCATTCCTGCGTGATCGCCGGGTTCGCGAGGTCGGCGCGAGAGAGCAACAGCATGCGCGGCTTCCCGGCGAGGATGCGCGCGAGATCGGGGTTGGCGCCGCTGAAGGCGACGCGAGCATCGACGACCTCGATCGCGAGATCGACGAGCGCGAGGCGCTCCCCGATTCCGCGCATGGCCTTGACCATGTGCCCCGGATACCACTGGACGACGCGGTCGAGCGGGTCGCTCATAGCGGCCCGAAGTGGGAGAAGGGCCAGAGAATCCACCACGCGCGCCCGATCACGTGCGACTCGGCGATGGGGCCGAAGAAACGCGAATCCTCGCTGTGCGGCCGGTCGTCCCCGAGCACGAAAAGTTTGCCGGCCGGAACGACGAGCGTGGGCATGGAGCGAGTGTCATGGAATCGGACGAACGGTTCATCTACGCGAACACCGTTCACGAAAACGACGCCGTTGTCAATACGGACCCGCTGCCCCGGGAGTGCGACGACGCGCTTGATATAGGTCTCGCGGCGCGAGAGATCGAGCGTGAACGCCACGATCTCGCCGCGTTGAGGCGGCGAGAAATTTCCGCTGAGGCTCTCGGTGACGACGATCGCCCCACTGGGAATCGTCGGAGCCATCGAGGCCCCATCGACCTGGGGAATGCGAACGAAGATCGTCGCGAGAACGATTGCGAGGAGAGCGATCGACTCGCCGAGGAAGATCGCCGCTCGGCCCACGCGTTCCCACACGGGAAAGGAGATTTTTACCCCGGGAGAATTCTTGCCTGCGAGAACGGCCAGAAGATAAGCACCGCGCGCCCGGTAAACGACGCCGGCTTGCCCGCACGCGGACCGGAAAAGAAGCGCCCGCTATCCTGGGCGAAACCCCAGATATGCGAATCTTCGGAATCGTTGCGGTTATCGCCGAGCATGAGGTAGCAGTGCGGCGGTATGCGGTTGGGGGCGAGCCAATCTTTGCGCGGCGGGATATTTGCTTGTGCCGGGTCGAGCGGCTGCCAGCCGTAGCCGTCGTTGACGTAGATGTTGTAGTTGCGGATCTGTAACGAATAATCCGGAGGCTGCGCGATATACGGTTCTTTCAGCGCGATGCCGTTGCGAAAGACCGTGCCGCCTTTAATTTCGATGGTGTCTCCCGGGCTGCCGATGACCCGTTTGATGAAATCGTCGGGGCTTGGAAGCGGGGGAGGGAAGACCGCGATATCGCCATCGTGCGGCGGATGAAAACGATATTCGAACTTATCGACGACGAGCAGATCGCCGATCTGCAGCGTCGGCAGCATCGAACCCGACGGAATGAAATAGGTTCGCCCGATAAACGAGGTGACGAACCACGCGGCGGCGCCCGCAAAAATAAACACATCGAGATACTCGCGCGCGATCGTTCGGCTTCTCCCGTTCGTTCCGGCGATTACCGGACGTAACGAAAAAATAACACGTACGACGATGAGGATAAGGACAACAATAACGATCAACTGCGGAGTTATCATGCGTCTTTCATTCGAGGCTAAAGAGTGCGATATGCGAAAGCGGCCACACGACGGCAATCGCTTGCCCGACGATATGCCCCTGCAGCGGCAGAAAGCCCCAGAGGTGCGAATCGTCGGAATAATTTCGGTTGTCACCAAGGACGAGCGCATACCCATTCGGCACGCGGTCGCCGCTCGCCCACCGCGAACGAGGGGGAATGGTGGCGGCGTTCCCTGCCAAGGGCTCGCCGTTGAGATCGAGTTCGAAACCCGATACGGCGAGATCGTAGGCCGGAGGATTCGCGAGGTACGGTTCCTGGATCACGCGCCCGTTTCGCTCGGCGATGCCGTCGACGAGTGTGAACGTATCGCCCGAGCGAGCGACGACTCGCTTGACGAAATCGGTCGCTGCAACTTTATGCGGCGGGCGAAAGACGACGATACTGCCGTTTGTCGGCGCCAGGCCGAGTAGCGCCTGCAGGCGATCGACGAGTATGACATCGCCGACCCGCCGCGTCGGTTCCATGGAGATCGATGGCACGACGAAAACGCGGATGGTAAACGGCGCGAGGAAGAGAGCGAGTAACCCCGCGACGAGTGCGATATCGCGAGATAAAAGAAGCGAGCGTTGCCGAAACGGCAACGCTCGCAGAATAACGGCAACGAGCAACGCGATGAGAGCGAAGAACGCTAACAGCGTCGCGGCCCTATCGCGCGGTCTTTCTCTCTTTGATGCGCGCGGCTTTTCCGACGAGATCGCTGAGGTAATAGAGACGGCTGCGGCGGACGATTCCGCGCTTGCTGATCTCAATTTTCTCGACGCGCGGGCTATGGAGCAAGAACGTTTTCTCGACGCCGACGCCGTGGGCGACGCGACGAACGACGATGCACTCGCCGAGCCCGCCGCTCTTCCGAGCGGTGACGACGCCTTCAAACATCTGCGTGCGCTCTTTGCCGCCTTCGACGACCTTGGAGAAAACTTTAACCGTGTCGCCCGAGCGCATATCGGGGACCGTGGGCTTGAGCTGTTCGCGTTCGAGAGTATCGATGACGTTCATGGCATCCTGTCCGTAACAATAGAGCGGCGCACTCGTGCGCCGAGACAACCCCCGGACTATATCACGGGCTCACTCCCCCTGCAACTCCGGACGGCGCTCTTGGGTGCGCCGGCGGGATTCCTCCCGCCTCCATTCAGCGATGCGGGCATGATCGCCGGAGAGGAGGACCTCGGGGACGTCGACCCCGCGAAAGCGTGCCGGGCGCGTATAGCTCGGATAATCGAGCAGGGTGCCCGAGAAGGATTCTTGCTCGCGCGACTCCTCGCGGAGGGCCCCCTCGATCAGCCTGACGGTCGCATCGATCGCCGCTAGGGCCGGCAACTCGCCGCCCGTGAGCACGAAATCACCGAGCGAGAACTCCTCGAGCGGGTAGAGCGCGCCGAGCCGCTCGTCGATCCCCTCGTAGTGTCCGCAGATGAAGACGAGGCGCCGGTAGGTCACGTAGCGCCTGGCGCTCTCCTGGGTGAAGCGGGGGCCGCTCGGCGAGGGAAGCAGCAGGCGGCGCGCTTCAGCGGGCTCCTCCGCGCTCTCGAGGATGGCGTCGAGGCAGCGAGCGATGGGGGCGAGCCGCATCACCATGCCGGCGCCGCCGCCGAACGGGGCATCGTCGGCGCGCTCGCGCCCCTCGAGCGCATCGAGCAGGTGGTGGTAGCGAATCGTTACCAAGCCGGCCTCGACCGCGCGGCCGATAATCGAGAGGCCGACGTAGGGGGCGAAGATCTCGGGGAAGAGCGTAATAACGTCGATGGCGAGCACGCTGCTTCCTTCGGCATGAGAGGTGCGGCGGCATCTACGCGCAAAGTGCGCCGCCTATGGCCGAAGCGCAGGACCAACTTCCAATCTCCGACGAGCTCTTTACCCTCATGCGCGGTGCGGCCGCTCACGCGAAGCGCATGGGCGAGCGTTTCGTGAGTTCGTACGCGCTATTGCTTGCGCTGATGGATGACCCGGTGGTCGGAGCAGCGCTCGCAGCCGTCATCGATCGGGAGAAACTCGACGGGCTCTTCGAAGTGCGCAAGGCCGAGCGCGAGCGCGCGCTCGCTGCTGCGGCCGAAGCGAACCAGGCGCATTTCGGCGAAGGCATGCGCGCGACGAAGCGAGAGGATGCGCTCGAAGATCCGCGCGCGGTCGCCGACCCCGTGGTAGAGCCGGCGAGTAGCCGAGGCGAACCCCCGCCGATGCAGCGTTACGATACGCTCGCTTTTACATGCGGAAATGGGGACGAGCGCATCTGGCTCAGTCACGAATCGTTCGCGATCTTCACCGAGGGCGCGCGCCGAGCGGATGGGCGCTTGATGCCGCACCATATCGGCATCGGATTTGCCGCGGAGGCAGTGCGTTCGCCGGGCGTCCTCGCGCAGTTGCGCGTCGAACCGGGAAAAGTGACCGACGCGCTCTTTAAGTTGTAGTTCTTTCCACGGTCGTAATATCGCGAATGTAATCGAACAGCTGCGGAAGCGAGATGCACTCGAGCCCTTGCCCCTCAGGCGGCAACGTCTCGTCGGCGCCTTCTTCGCGAAGGTAGACGCGCGTCTCGAAATCACCATTCTCGCAGAGGAATGAAACGGCGAAGTTTCGGTCTGGTGATTCGTCGTAGATCCGCATCGCTTGCGGATTGATGATCTCGATCGATCGTTCGTGTTTGCGCGCGTCGAAGATGAGAATTTGCAGATGCTCGCGGTTGCTCACTTCGATCGCGCCGACCGTAAAGGTATCTTTGGCGGAGAAAAATTCGTGTCCCCGCCGGCTGCGGCTGCTGATCTCGTAGAAGACGCGGCGACGCACGAATCGGTTGAGAACCTTGCGTAAGGTCCCTAGCGAAGCGAGCGTCTCTTCGCGGTTGCCGCGCGTGTAAATTATTTTCACGGTGTTGGAGTCGCTTGCTTGCACGGGTCGTGGAGGGAGGCCTGCCGAATCACCCCCGGGAGATGTTTTCCGTTCCCGATATAGCCGTTATCAGCATGCTAGCCCTCTTGCTCTTCGGCCCCGATAAACTCCCCGGAATGATGCGTCAGTTCGGGAAAGTGACCCGCGATCTCCAGAACGCCTCGGCGAACTTCGTTGCCGAGATGGAGCGAGCCGCCGATGCCGCGCAAGAGAAAACCCCGCCGGCGCCGAGCCCGGCTCCGGTCGCGCTGCCGCATGAGGAGCAGCTACCGCCTAAAGATTGAAGTTTTGGCGGAGATCGTTGATGCGCGCGCTGACAACCGTGCGCACTTGGTCGTGCAGGCGGTCGCGCTGTTCGTCGGGCAAGCGGCGGTAGATGACGTACCCGACCGCTGAGAGCACCCCGCCGAGTACGCCGACGAGCAGCGCTTTCCCAAGCTCGTTATCGTCGGGTTGGTTCGATGAGGGTTCGGCATGTTGGTGCAGTGAGTCGGTCATGAGGCTCCCTTTCTAACGGTCATCGCTTCACTACTGCCGGACGGGCGCTTCGGTTTCGCGACGGACGTATACGGCGAGGGGATATTGGGCGGCGATCGCTTCGCAGGCGAGGAGCGCGGTGCTCAGGATCGCCCGGACATCCTCGCGCCCACGCTCCGGCTCGGCGACGCGCAGCTCCATATCGCCGCTGCGCTGGCGAACCGAGAGCTGCAGCCCGGAATGCGATTCGAGGCCGAGCCGAGCGGCCTGAAGGATCGCCGAGACGGCGGCGCAGACGATATCTTCGCCGTGGGCGGCGAGCTCGGTATGCCCTTCGGCAACGAACTAGGACAGCCGTTGCCGGCTGTCCTCGTAAAACGTAACGCGGAACACGTCGCTCCTACGCGAGGTTGATCTTGGTGATCTTTACTTCGGCGAAGCGCTGACGATGGCCGATGAGCTTGCGAACGCGCTTCTTGGGCTTGTAGCGGAAGACGAGGATCTTCTTGTCTTTCGCCTGGCGAAGCACCGTGCCGACGACGCTTGCGCCGTCGAGCACCGGGGTTCCGATCTTCACGTCGGCGCCGGAACCGGCGAGCACGACGCGATCGAAGGTGACATCGGCACCCACTTCGCTCTCGATCAAATCAGTGCGAATAATATCGCCTTCAGCAACGCGGTACTGTTTACCGCCGCTCTCGATAACTGCGTACATAACTCATGGGACTTTACTCCGAAGGCAGGGCCCTGTCAACGACCCAGGCGGGGGTTGACGCCCGGGGAGGCGATGCCGTATAACGGAGTAGTCTGAATCGCAAACTACTTTATGGAGAAGATGGAATGATCGAAGGTTCCGAGGCTCGCGAGCACCTGGCAATGGTCGACCGCATCGTCGAGCGCACCTCCTCGCGCCTGAACGTCGGGGCGGAGTATTTCGTCGTCTGGGGGATCGCTTCGGCGACGATGTCGCTCTCGTGGCAACTCATCAGCGACCATCGCGTCCCCTTCAACGCCATCTGGATTGCCTGGGGGGCAGCGCTTCTCGCCGTCGCCTTTTCGATCTGGCGGGGCCGGAGCGCTCGCGAGGAGCGCCTGACCTTTTTGGACCGCGAGTTCCTGACCGTGCTGAAGGTCGCGATGGGCGTGACATTCTTTGTCTTTGCCATCGAACTGTTCGGCGCGAACCTCTTCGGCAGCATCGGCCTCGGCGCGATTTGGAGTTTCGCGGCGAGTATCGTGCTCTTTTATATCGCCCTGCACGGCAACCGACGTGCGCGCGGCGGCGGAATCCTCATCTTGTTATCGCTCGTCGTCGCGAATATTCGCCCCGACTATGCCGGGTACGCGCTCTCGGCCGGAATGCTCGTCGGTTATGCCGGCTTCGGCGTCGTCGAAATGCTCGCGGCTTCGCGTGCCGTCGATTGATGGACGACCTCTTGCTCTCGAAGATTCGGCTTGCCATCGTCGCGGAGCTCCTTGCCTCGGAGTGGGCGAGCTTTAGCGAACTGCAAAAATCCGTCGCAACGACGAACGGCAATCTCAGTTCGCATCTCGCGAAACTCGTCGAAAATCGATACGTCGAGGAAGAGAAGAGTTTCGTCGACCGTCGTCCGCACTCGCGTTATCGCCTTACTTCGCTCGGCCGCGAGCGCATGATCGCCCACGTCCGTTCGTTGCAATCGCTACTCGAAAAGGATCTACAATCGTGAAGCACATCGTTACGCTCGTCCTGGTGATAAGCATCAGCGTGCTTGCCGCATGCGTTGCCTCGGCGGCGGAGCCTTCCGCGGCCGCAGCGCTCCCTGCCGGCTGTACCAACGTCAGCGCACCGTTTATCGGTACGATTTGTGCGCCTTCGACGCCGGGACGACACCCCGCAATGCTGTTACTCGGCGGCTCTGAGGGCGGAAACTCGACGATGCCGAAAATCGCGCCGCTCTTTGCCGCGCACGGCTACGTTGCCGTCACCGTCGCGTATTTCGGGCTACCCGGTCTACCGAAGTATCTCGTCAACGTTCCGGTCGAAATCGTGGGGCGAGCATTGCGCGCCGTCGCCGCGCGCCGCGACGTGAATCCCGCGGAGATCGGCATTTTCGGCGGCTCGAAGGGAGGCGAATTTGCCCTCCTTGCGGCGTCGACCTATCCGCAGATTAAAGCGGTCGTCGCCGACGTGCCCTCCCCGGTTGCATTTATGGGGCTCGGTGCAAACGATATTCCTTCGGGCTGTTCGTGGAGTTACCGCGGG
>DAHUYY010000055.1 GCA_027306845.1 Vulcanimicrobiota bacterium
CAGAGATCGCCCGCCAACGCGTAGCGTCGCCCCAGCCACGCCGATGCATCTGCTCGCTCCCCGGCCGTTAGGCGATCGGCAACGCCCTCGCGCAAGCGATCGATCTCATCGACAAGCGGGGGTTCGATTCCACGAATATGCGAATTCCAACGCGGCACGGTCGGCCGCCCACGGTGCGCGCGCGTCGTGATGCCCGAGCGATCGATCGTCTCCACTCGAACCGTGCGCCCTTCGAGGACGAAGATATCGCCGATGCGCAGGCGATCGACGAAATCTTCTTCGAGTCGCCCGAACGATCGCTCGCCGGCGATGCGAACCGCTACACTGCGCTCGTCGGGAATCGTACCGACGTTTTCAAAATAGGCAGCGCTTTCGGCGCGCCCGAGCCCCCATACCGCATCGCCGTCGAATCCGATTCGCCGGACGTGCGCGGGATCGTCGGCGACGCCGCCGCCGCCGAGATAGGCGGCGCATGCGGACAGATCCTCGCGCTCCAGCGTAGCGAAGGGCGCGGCTCGCCTCGCGATCTTCAATAGCGAAGCGAGCTCGATGCGTCGCTCGGCAACGACGCACGAAACGATCCACTGGGCGAGGACGTCGAGCGGCGCGCACGGCACGGAGATCTCCTCGATCGCACCATCGACGATGCAGCGCCGCGTCGCCGCAGCTTCGATGATGTCGTCGCGATCTTGTGCGAGAATGACGCCGCGCGCTATCTCGCCTGGGCGATGGCCGGCACGACCGATTCGTTGTAGCGTCGCAACGACACCACGGGCACCGCCGACGACGAGAACTTGTTCGATCGCACCGATATCGACGCCGAGTTCCAGCGATGCCGAGCAGACGACGGCACGCAGTTCGCCCGCTCGTAATCGGGCTTCGGTTCGATGGCGCACGCTCCGCTCCAACGCGCTGTGGTGGACGCCGATACGTGCATCCGATTGGCGCGGCGCGGCGTCGGCGTCGAGCGTCTCTATCTCATGGCCGTCGCCGGCAAGCAGACGCAATTCGTATGCGATCCGTTCGGTCTGGCTGCGCACGTTCGTAAACACGAGCGTGGTGCGCGCTCGGTCGATCGCGGAGGCCGCGCTACGAGCGAGCGTCGCTAAGGGGGCCATCGCTCCGGTAAACGGCGCGCGGATATCCAACTGGCTCTCGCGCACGGCCCGAGCATCGACCACCGTGCACGGGCGATCCGAACCGGCTAGGTATTGCGCGACGCGGTCGAGCGGAGCGACGGTTGCCGAGAGCCCGATCCGTTGCACCGGCGCGCGAGCGAGTTCTTCGAGAGATTCGAGGAGCAGGCTCAAGTGCGCGCCACGTTTATTTCCTGCGAGCGCATGCACCTCGTCGAGAACGACGAAGCGTAGGTCGCGCAGAGTCGCACGGTAGCTCTCCATCGCGAGCATGAGCGCCAGCGACTCGGGTGTCGTCATCAAGATATGCGGCGGACGCGAGAGCATAAGCCGTCGTTCGATGGTTGGGGTATCGCCGGTGCGAACGCCGGTGCGAACGAATCGCTCCCGAAGTCGGCCCCGACGAACGCGCGCACGCTCGGCATCCGGACGCTCGAGCAACCCCATCTCCCGCAGTGGGCGGCGAACGTTATGCTCGACGTCGTACCCCAACGCTCGAAGCGGCGACACGTAGAGGGCAAACGTTCGCGCAAACAACTCGTCGCGATCGCGCCGCTCGGCAAGATCCGAAAAAATCGGCAAAAAGGCCGTCAGCGTTTTGCCCGTGCCGGTCGGCGAACAGATCAAAACGTGACGGCCTTCGAGAATGGCCGGAATGCCTTCGCGTTGCGGAGCGCTCGCCTCACCGAGGCGTTCCGCACACCAGACGGCGACGGAGCGGTGCAGCCGCGCGAACGGATCTATGGTTGCGTCGGCGCCATCGAATCGTCGATGAGTTTATAAGAAACCTCGGTGCGATCCGTTACATTCTTGCCGAAGCTTCCCTGACGGCGCGTAACGATACTCTCCACGATCGCAGTGGGCACGGTCCGCATCGCATCGTAGGTAAAGTGACCGGTCGTGTTGGAGGTGTAGGCATCGAGGCCGCTCTGCGAATACGTACGCGTCATGTCGATTAAAAACTTCGAGCCGGAGTGGCTGCGAATCGTATATCCCGCATTCATGGAATCGTGCGGGCCGTTCAATTTGAAGCCCCAATGGCCGTTTGCGTCGATCTGAACGGGGTTGACGAAGTTCTGCCCGAGATATCCAAGCAACTCCATCTCTTCGAGATTGATCTTTTTCGTTCGGTCGCAAAGCACCGTCGTATTGCTATAAACGATACACGTAGCCGGGAGCGCCGTGCGGGTATTACGCGCCTTTTCGGCAACGCTCACGACCAAGCTACCGTCGGGTTGCGCGGCCTTTACCACGACATCGATCTTGCCGTGGTCGGCAACACGCGCGACGAAATCGCCGATTCCCGAGCCGCTGTTTCCGGTCGAGGGCGCACCCTTTGCGTCGCCGGAATCGCCGATTCCCGACGAATGCATCGTCATGTCGTTCGTATCGCCGTACGTAAAGCGAAAAACGAGCCGCCGAAGCGGCTTGTTTGCGGGGGCTGCACCGAGAAGTGCGAGGCCGAAGAGGGCGGCCGATGCCGCCGCGAGGAGCCTACGCAAGCGCATTCACCGATTGGCCGAGGCCAATCGATGCAAAGAGCAGCGCGGCCTCGCTCTGATCGAGGTTCTGCGTCGCCTTGAGCAGCGAGACGTTGATGGCGGCGCCGACCGAGCCGGAGGCGGCACTGGAGAGAGCAGCGATATCCATGGAAACCTCCCGAAACTTTACCTATCTAGTATCGGTAAATCGACACGAACCTTCAAGCCCCTTCCCCGTGGCTTCGATTCGCCGGACAAGGAGAACCCTTCATGAACCCGACCCTCGCGCTCTACCTCCGCCTCACCTTAGGAATCGCAGCCCTCTTTATAGCGATCATCGTGGCCTTCGCTCTTCTTAAGGTCGCAATCGTCGCCGCGGTTCTCGCCGGGGTCGTGCTCGCCGCGCTCCTGATCTGGCGCACGCTCAGCCGCTCGGGGCGCCTCCCGACGCTCCGCTAGCAACGCAACCGAGCGCTCGCTTACCGGTCGAGTAAACCTCGGAGCGCTCGCTCGAGCCCGGCCGGCTCTTCGAGCATCGGCAGGTGAGCGACACGATCGAGCACCACGAGCTCTGCATTCGGAAAACTGCGAACGATATCGCGGGCCTCATCGATCGAGACGATCGGATCTTTCGCGCCGGCAATCACCGTGACCGGCATCGCGAGTTCGCCTGCAATATCGTGGGCATCGTCGCGTAACGCCATTCCCCGCAACATTGCCGCGAGCCCCGTCGGATTGTTTTCGCGAGCGACCGCGCGTGCAGCATCGAGCAGTGCGGCCGGGCTTCCGGGCGCGATCGAACGCGGCAAGAATTCGTCAAGCGCGACCTCGACCGTCCCCTCCGTTTCAATCTTCGCCGCGAGTTCACGGCGCGACGCGGCGACCTCCGGCGTATCTGCAACGAGGCGGCTCGTCACTAGCGCCAGCCTCGCCACGCGCGCATCGTACATACGTGCGAATGCGAGCGCAACGTAACCTCCGAGTGAATGTCCGACGATCGTTGCGCGTTCGATACCCAGCGCATCGAGCATTGCGGCGAGGTCGCCCGCGAGCTGTTCCATGAGATATGGGCCCGCCGCTACTCCCGAGGCGCCCATGCCGCGCAGATCGGGAGTGACGACGCGATACGCTCCGGCGAGCTCGCTCGCCGCGGCATCCCAAATGCGATGCGTGAACGGGAAGCCGTGCAGCAGCACGACGGCATCGCCGTCGCCCCGGATTTCGGTATAGAGATCGATTTCATCGACGGCAAGATGCATGGCGGTGCGAGCCTTTCGGTGAGGGCGAGCAGAGTGCGGCGACGGACGCAGCGGCGACTGCCATTCGCTTGGGGCTGCGACAAAACTTGCAATAAAATCCTGCATCGAGTATAAGGAAGGCAATAACCCCGGTCACACGACCGGAGAAAGGACATCGTACAAGAACGATGGCTGTTAAGAAGAGAAAGGCTGCACCCAAACGTGCCGCCAAGAAAGCCGCCCCGAAAAAGGCGGCCCGTAAAGCGCCCGCCCGTAAAAAGGCGACGCGCAAGAAGACCGCCCGCAAAGCGACCGCGCGCAAGAAAACCACTCGCCGCAAGGCAGCGAAGCGCCCGGCCCGCAAGACGGCGAAGCGTAAAACGGCAAAGCGCACCACCGCGAAGCGCAAGACCGCAAAGCGCAAAACCGCAAAACGCGCGACCCGAAAGGTAGCTCGCAAAGTGAGCAAACCGCGCGCACGGAAAGCGACAGCACGCCGGAAGAAGGCAGCCGCCTAAGCCCGGCGTTTTTGTTTTCCGTAGAAACGAGCCGCCCCCCGCGGCTCGTTTTTTTTCTGCGCTGGGGCGGCGAGGGCGGCCGCCGCGCATATGGCGAAGAGTCTCGGCGTGCCGCTGATCGTAACGCGCGAACTCCGCAAAGTCTTCCGAAGCGCGAAGCGCTCTCCCGGGCCGCTCGGCGCGCTGCGCGGGCTCTTCGCGCCGGTCTACGAAGACCGCGTCGCCGTCGCCGGTGTCTCGATGGAGATCGAGCGCGGCGAACTCGTCGGCTACATCGGGCCCAACGGTGCCGGGAAATCGACGACGATTAAAATGCTGACCGGCATTCTCGTTCCCAGCGGCGGCGAGATCGCCGTCGCGGGGATCGTGCCCCACCGTAAGCGCCGCGAGAACGCGCGCAATATCGGCGTCGTCTTCGGCCAGCGAACGCAACTCTCTTGGGATCTGCCGCTCGTCGATTCGTTCGAACTCCTGCGCGCGATCTACGGCATTCCCGCCGATCGGTATCGGCGTTCGCTCGATGACTTCGTCGAGTTGCTCGAGATGGGCGATTTCTTGCGCACGCCGGTCAGTCAACTCTCGCTGGGCCAGCGAATGCGCGGTGACTTTGCCGCGGCGATGCTGCACGAACCGCCGATTCTCTATCTCGACGAGCCGACGATCGGGCTCGACGTCGTAGCAAAAGAAGCGATCCGTACGTTCGTCGAACGCGTCAATCGCGAGCAGGGAACGACGGTCATCCTCACCACGCACGACCTTGCCGATGTGGAGCGCCTCTGCCGGCGAATCGTCCTTATCGACCGCGGGCGAATCATTTTCGACGGACCGATCGAGCGCATCAAGAACGAGTACGGGCGCGAACGGACACTCGTCGTGCGTTTTACCGAGCCGACCTCGGCGCCCGCGATTCCAGGTGCCCGGCTCGAAGCGAGCGACGGCATCACGGCGCGTTTTGTTTTCGACCGCGCTAGCCAACGCGCCGATCGCCTGGTGCGCGAAGTGAGCGAACGTTACAGCGTCGAGGATATCGCCATTGAAGAACCCGAACTCGAAGGGATCATCAGGCACATTTATACACAGGGCTACGCCGGGGAGGAACGCAGCGCATGATTTTCAGCAGTGGTGGAGGGAAGCCGAAGATCCACTCCAGTGCGTATGTCGCACCGAGCGCCGTACTCTCGGGTGAGGTCGTCGTCGGCCCCGATTGCGCGATTCTTCATGGAGCGGTCGTCACCGCCGAGGGCGCGCCGTTGGAGATCGGCGCCCGCACCGTCATCATGGAGAACGCGGTCGTCAAGAGCAGCGGAGGCAAGGCGCTGCAATTTCCGACGCAGATCGGGAAAGATTGCATCGTCGGCCCCGGCGCCTATGTCGTCGGCGCCCGCATCGACGATGGGTGTTTTATTGCCTCGGGAGCGCGCGTTTTCAACGGAGCGCATATGGAGAGCGGGAGCGGCGTCGAACTCGGCGGGATCGTGCATGTAAATGCCCACCTCACCCGCGGAGCGAGCGTTCCGATGCAGCACATCGCCGCCGGGAACCCGGCCGCGATCTTCGGCCCGGAGAAAGCCGCCGAGCTTTCCGAGCGACTCAACTTTTTCGAGACGGTCTTTAACATCGAAGCCGGCTCTTCCGCACGCGCCAAAGCCGCGGCTGCCTACTCGCGGTTTCTGCGCGCGTTCCATGCAACCGATGCGCGTATCGACAGCGAACGCACCACCAAGCCGGTCGCGCGCAGGGCCGGCGAAGAACCACCGCCGAAGCAGGTCGCCGACGTCGGCGGCGTCGTCGATGCGATGATGCTCGAGCTCCAGGAAATGGAGCAACGCCGAAAAGACGCGACGAAAAAACGCCCGCCCGCGTGACCGCGCTCGCTCCGTATATCGAGTACGCGCGTAAGGCATTCGCGCGCGAAGCTACCTATCGTATAGAACTCCTCGCCGAGATCGGCTCGTTAGCGCTACGCGTCTATCTTTTACGTGCGCTGTGGACCGCGCTCTACACGCACAACATCGCGCCGATGGGCCTGCCGCTCCATTCGATGATTACCTACGCAACGGTTGCGATGTTGATGTCGCTGGTTCTCGAGGTTGACGGAACGAGGGTGATTCGCGAAAAATTACGGGAGGGCGGTATCGCGGTTGACCTGATGAAGCCGATCGTCGTGCCGTTTGCGTATTTTAGCGACGGCGTCGGCCAAACGCTCGTGCACGCGCTGGCGATTCTACCGTCCCTGCTAATTTCGTTGATGTTGGTTCACATCGACGTACCGTCGGCAGCGACGCTCGTGGTATTCTTCTTCTCGTTTGCGTTGGGATACGGCGTCAATTTTTTCGTGAATTTTCTCTTGAACGGGGTCGCGTTCTGGACGCTTGAGACCTTCGGGCTCCAACTGATCGTGCGCTGGATATCCGATCTCCTCAGCGGGCAGATCCTCCCGCTCGCATTCTTCCCCGGGTGGTTCGGCCGCGCGGTCTTCGCGCTGCCGTTTGCGGCGATCTACTCGACGCCGTTACTCGTCTTCATCGGCATCATTCCGCCGCGGCAGTGGGTCACCGCGCTCGCAGTCCAAGCCGCTTGGCTCGTAGTGACCGCGGCCGCTTCGTATCTCCTCTGGCGAGCCGCCGCGCGGCGCGTCGTCGTTCAGGGAGGCTAACGAGCATGCTCGCCGCTTACCTGCAGTATTGGAAGATCAACCTTCTCACGATGGCCGAATATCGCGCGGATTTCTTTATGTGGCTCGGCTTCACGATCGTCTACCACGGCACGGCGCTCGCCGCACTAGCGGTAACGATGATGCGCTTCCCATCGATGAACGGATGGAGCCTGCGCGAAATGTTCTTTCTCTACGCGCTCTGGATGGCTGCGCACGAACTCCACAACGCACTTTTTTACAACGTTATGTACGTTCCCGAATATATCCGCGAGGGACGCTTCGACCGTTTCTTCGTCCGACCGTTCGATACGCTCTTCCAAGTGCTTACCGTTCCCTCGCGCACCTTCCCCGACGGGTTCATCCTCGGGGTCGTGACGCTCGCAATCGCGACCGGAGTCGCGCACGTCCACCTATCGCTGCAAACGGTGCTCGTCATCGCCGCCGTGGTCTGCGGCGGTGCCGGTATCGATCTCGGAATCTCGCTCTTCGTCGCATCGCTCTCGTTCTGGACGATCCGCGTCGACACGCTGCGCTGGGCGGTTATGTCGTTGGAGCAAGATTTTACGCGCTATCCAATTAGCATCTATACGCGTGCGGTGCGCGTCGTGCTCGCCTATATTCTCCCGTTTGCATTCATGAATTATTTTCCGGCGAGCTATCTGCTAGGAAAACACGATGCGGCGTTCGGGCTCTCGCCCCAGGTCGGGCTCCTCACGCCGCTCATCGGTCTTCTCTGGAGCGGATGTTCCTATCTCTTCTGGAGAATCGGCATCAATCGCTACCAGGGTACGGGTTCTTAGGCAGCGCGCGGTTCCATCGTCACGCGCGTCATCACGTCGCCGCGTCGAATCGCGTCGAGGGTTTCAAAACCGTCGATCAACTGCCCGAAGACGGTATATTGCCCGTCAAGAAAGCGCGCGTCGTCCAAACAGATGTAGAATTGCGAGCCCGCGGAATCGGGGTGCGAGGAGCGCGCCATCGCGAGCGTCCCGCGCATATGCGGGAGCGCGCTAAATTCCGCTTTCAGGCGATATCCGGGGCCGCCGGTTCCGTCGCCGTCGGGGCAGCCGCCTTGAATGACAAAGCCCGGCTCGACGCGATGGAAGTTGAGGCCGTCGTAAAAGCCCGCCTGAACGAGTTTCACGAATGCCGCGGCGTGATTTGGAGCGGCCTCCGAGTTGAGCGAAAGATGCATCTCGCCTTTCGGCGTTTCGATCCGAACGACGTGCGTGCGTGCCGTTTCAAGGAGCGCGTCGCGCTCCTCCGGCTGCGGTGGTGTGGCCATCGATTTTCCCCCCTGGACGGCGCATGTAACGTGCGGCGTTTCGATAACCCGATACCCAAAGGCCTCCGCTGCGGCGAGCATCGCGACTTTTTCCTGCCGGGAAAGGCGCTTGAAGCGGGCCTCCGTCGAGCGCGCAGCCGTCGCAGAATCGGCCCGCCACCAAGCATGCAAGCGAATCGGCATCGCCCGGCGCGTAGCCTTGGCCGCCCGGCCGCGCAGGTGGGAACGTACTCGGCGCGCGAGATCGTTCGTCCATCCGGTGTAGAGCGCGCCGTCGGCGCACTCCAGCACGTAGACGACGGGATCCCCGTGCTGCGGGATTTGTCGGATCGAGGTGCAAGGTTGCGGTATGCTTGCACGTTCGATCGCCCTCGCCGCCGCGGTTGCCGTCACGACCACCGCCGCCTCAGCCCCCTCTACACGCCCCGATCCACGCATTCTCGCTATGGTGCGTGCCGTCTCGGCGAGCCACCTGCGCGCGATCGACGAGAAACTCGTCGGATTCCGCACGCGCAATGATTTCTCGGAGATTCACTCCACGAAAACGCAGGGCGTCTTCGCCGCGCGCGATTGGATCGTCGCGCAGTTTCAAAAAATAGCGGCGAGGACCGGCGGGCGGATGACGGTTCGGCTCGACACCTACGTGCAGCCGAAGCTCAAGTTCACGCCGCGCGCGGTTACCGAATCGAGCGTGATCGCGACCTTACGCGGCAGCGAGCCGGGGCGCATCTACGTTATGTCGAGCCATTACGATGACTGTAATGGAAACTGCACCGATGGGCTCGGCGTCGCACCCGGTGCCGACGACAACGGATCGGGGACCTCCGCCGTGCTCGAAGCCGCCCGAGTGATGGCGGCGACGCATTTCCGAGGCACGATTATCTTCGCTTGTTTTGACGGTGAAGAGCTCGGGCTCTGGGGCTCCGCGCACTTTGCGAAAGAGATGGCGGCCAAGCACGCTCCGATCCTCGACGATCTCAACAACGATATCGTCGGAAACTCCAAGACGCACACCGGCCGCAGCGTTTTTCACACGCTTCGCATTTTCAGCGAGGCCCTTCCGGTCGGAGCGAAACGCAGGCTCGTCAACCTGCTCGGCACCGAGAACGATTCGCCTTCGCGCGAACTCGCGCGCTTTATCGTCTCGACCGATAAACTCTATCTCCCGCATCTCCACATCCAGGAGATATTCCGCGCCGACCGTTTTCTGCGCGGCGGCGACCAAGAATCGTTTCAGGACGCCGGCTACCCCGCGATCCGTTTCACCGAGGCAAGCGAAGTTTTCGAGCACCAACATCAAAACGTGCGCGTGCAGAACGGCATTCAATATGGCGACCTGCCGCAATATATCGATCCGCGATACCTCGCGCAATCGACGCGCGCGAACGTCGCGGCCCTTGCGACGCTTGCGCTCGGGCCCGCAGCGCCGACGCACGTACATATCGTGCTCGCCCATCTCGGCTATACGACGACCCTTCGGTGGCACCGCTCCGCCGATGCCGCCGGTTACGAAGTACTCTGGCGCAAGACCGACGCCGCCACCTGGCAGCACGTGCGCGCGGTCGGCAACGTCACCACCATCACGCTTCCCATCAGCTACGACGACGATCTCTTCGCCGTTCGCAGCGTCGACGCGAGCGGGCTCCGCAGCGTCGGTGTATTCCCGACCCCCGTGCGAAAGTAGGGCAGCACTCCGTCATCCGCGCGTAGCCGCTGTCATCCCGAGTGGGCTGCGAAGCAGCCGTATCGAGGGATCGCGCGCGCCAGTTTTGTCATCCCGAGTAGCCGCCGTAGGCGGCGTATCGAGGGATAGCCCCGGCGGCGCCTCGATACGGGCGCTAACGCGCCCTACTCGGCGTGACAACGCAACTTCGATCGCGAGCGGAGCCTGCGCGCACCCGACGAGCG
>DAHUYY010000056.1 GCA_027306845.1 Vulcanimicrobiota bacterium
GGCTCTTCGGCCATAAAAAAGCCGCAGCAACACCATCGCCATCGCCATCGGCGCTGCCGACCGCAACGCCCGAACCGCCCGCCATTGCGATTCCGCGTCTGCAGGCTCGCCTCAAGGCGCACCCGACCGACCGTCAGGCTGCACTCGAACTCGCGGGGGTCTATCTCAGCGTCGGACAGGCAGAACAGGCACTCTCGCTCACGCAACAGCTCTTACAGGCGGGGAATAAAGACGCTCGCATCTATTACCTCGATGGTTACGCCCAAGAACTCGTCGGCAACTCCGGAGCGGCACTCGCTGATTTTCAAAGTGCCTCCGATCTCGACCCCACCAACGTCGGGATCCTCTCGCAACTCGCCGACCTTTATGCGCGTAGCGGAAAGTTCGACCTAGCCGAACGCGCTGCCAAACGGGCGATTATCTTTCACAAGAAGAGCTCGCAGGCGTACGTAGCGCTCGGCGCCGTCTACGCCGATCAACAAAAATTCGATAAGGCGCTCGCCCAGTTCGCAATCGCGCAGAAACTCTCTCCCAAAGATCCCACACCTTCGTTACAGAGTGCGCGGATATACCAGCAACAAAAGCAAATTCCAAAGGCTCTCGCGGCGATTCACCAGGCGCTGGCGATCTCTCCGGGCGATCTCGATCTCTTGCTCTTCCGTGCCTCGCTCTACGCTGCCGAACATAACGATGCCAAGACCGTCTTGGCATACGATGATGCCGAATATGCAGCGACGAACGAAGACGATCGCATCAAAGTGCTCATGGAGAAAGCGACCTACTTTACCGGGGAGAAAAAATACCCGCAGGCGCTGGCGATCTTTCAGGAAGCATTGAAGAAATATCCGAACAACGCCGTCGCGCACGGTGCCATGGGCGATTACTACGCTCAGCAGAAGGATATGAAAGATGCCCGCGTACAGTGGCTCGCGGCACTCAAGATCGATCCGAGTAATCCCGCCGTGCTCGCGCGCCTCTCGCAGGATGCCCTCGATCGCCACGACGTCGTCGAGGCGACCACCTATCTTTCGAAATTGGTGAAAGTGCGCCCATCGGCGCAGAGCTACGCGATGCTCGGGCAGGTCTATTTCTATCGGAAGCTCTACACCAAAGCGCGCGTTGCGTGCGAGCAGAGTTTTCAAGCCGTTCGCCAACCCGACACCCTGGGGTGCATTGCGAGCGCCGACTATCACCTTCACAACTACGGTGAAGCGGCGCAAATCTTCGACGCACTCGACCGCAACGCACCCGGCTACCTCGACCACCAGCCCGATATGCTGATGGTGGCGGCACAGACGTACGCGCACAATAACGAGAAGCCCAAAGCGATACTGGCCTATCGTCGCGTTCTCCGCGTCGTTGCTCGAAACTCGGCGAGCTATCGCCGAGCGATTGCCGGCCTTCGCTCCCTTTCGAAGAAGCCTGCCTCGCGTCGATAGGATGCAAGTGCTCCGAGCGTGAGAGTCGTCACCGACATCGCACTCGGAGCTCACCTTCGCGCAAGCACGCATCCCGAGTCTCCGGACCGCGTCGAACGCGTCGCGGCGGCGTTACGTTCGCATGCCGGAATTGCGATCGTCGAGGAGTCGTTTGAAGCCGATGACGCGACGCTCTCATTGGTGCATCCGCAGAGCTATATCGATCTCGTTTCGCGAGAATGCGAGGCTGCGAGAGGGTATGGATCGCTCTCGACCGGGGATGTCCTGATCGGTGCGGATTCGTTCTCGGTAGCTCGCCGTGCGGTCGGCAGCGTGCTACGGGCCTTTGAAGGAGCGCAGCAAGATGGCGCTCCACGTTTTGCGTTGGTACGCCCGCCGGGGCACCATGCCGAACCGGCGCGCGGGATGGGTTTCTGCCTCTTCAATAACGTCGGTATCCTCGCGCGTCACCTTCGCGCGAGCACCGGCGCGCGCGTCGCAATTCTCGATATCGATTACCATCACGGAAACGGCACGCAGGCGCTCGTCGGCGATGGTATTTCGTACGTCTCGTCGCACGCGTGGCCCGCGTATCCGGGGAGCGGCGGCGCACGCGAGCAAGCTCGGAGCGAGAGCGGCGATGCACTCCTCAATCTCCCAATCGATCCGCGCGGCATCTCGACCGAGGGTTTCGTCGCGCTCTGGGAGCGAGCGGCAAGATTCGTCGAGCGCCGCCTGCGCCCCGACGCAATCGTTATCAGTGCGGGCTTCGATTACGTGCGCGGCGACCCGGTCGGGGATCTCGGCGTCGAACGCAATGCGGCGGGAGCGTTAGCGCGCATCTTTGCAAACCTTGCCGGCGAGCTTGGAGCGCCGCTGCTCTACGTACTCGAAGGGGGATATGATATCGAGAATATCATCGGATCGATCGTGGAGATCGCCGCGGTGCACGATCGCCGCGCCGCCGGTACGAACGGCGCCGCGCCGAAGGCGATTCCGGAGAGTCTCCGGCAGATCTTCGAACGCGCCGAGGAGACGCGCTGATGCGCGGGGCGGAGTTCCGCTAGGGAGCGATCGAAGCTGCGATCTTCGAGAGCTCGCCGGAATCGAGCGAGCCGACGAGCGCATAATGCATCCCGTTCTTCGACCAGGATAACAGCGAGGTCGAACCGCGCGACGCCAACTTCCCCGAGATGCTGCCGAAGCGCAGCGTGCGCGCGCGGAGGCCATCGAGATCGAGCGATGCACCCGAATTTTCGAAGAGCGAGATCATGCGGATTCCGTCGGAGTACAACAAATGTGCCTGCGGGACGCCGTCATCGATGGTGCGGTCCGCCGCGATGGCGATGAATCCGTCGGGGAGATAATGCGGTCGGCGGGCTTTAAACGGCAAGGTTCGTAGAACCGCGGCGATATCGTTCGAAGGGCGGCGGTGAATCGTGCGCTCGATACGTTTGAGCCCGCTCGGAATCTCGAAGATGCGGGTCGGGATATCTTTTGCATATGCGAGATTCTCGAATCGCTGTTCGCCGAGCAACGCACCGTTGTCGCCGAATACCTTGCGTTCGAGCACGAGGTGGCTGCGAGCGTCGAGCCAGAGCCGCATCATCGTATTACCGGTGTAATTGTTCACCAGGGCGACGACATCGACGGGAAAGCCGAGAAGATGGCTGGTTCCTTGCTGTACCGGCCGATAGTTGCGAAGCATGAGCCCGACGTTGTCGGCGATCACGATACGGTCGTCGAGCGCTCGATTGCGTTCGACGAAGACACGATGATTTTGCGGATCGAGAACGTAGGTGGTATCGCCGCGCTCGATCTCGGTCTCTCCAAATGCCGATTGCGGAACGATATACCAACGGTGCGTGAGGTTTGGTGCGCGATGCTCGACTCGAAAGACCGTCGCTTGCGTTCCATGCGACCCAAAACGGATATTCTCGATCTCGCCGACGTAACTGACGACCTGCGGCGCGTGGAGCGCGGCGCGCAGAAGCGGCGTCGCGTCGCGCTGCGCGGCAAACGCCGCCCCCGGAAGGAGCAGCGCCGCAGCGGCCGCGGCCGCCGCGAGCCTAGGGTGCGGCATTCCCGCTGTCGCTTGCGAGGACGATCGGTGCCTGCGAGGCATCCTCGAACGGCTCGGTCGCCATTAACGCCGCGTGATCGCGGAGATCGTGCAGTGCATTGATCTGCGAGGGATGATAGAGGCGCGGAATCAGCACCGGTGCGAGGAGTGCGGCGAGCACGAAAAATGCTGCGGCGGGGACTGCGACGGCGGGGCGCCACCAGGCGAGAAACTGCTCGACGAAGCGCGGGCGTTCCCGTTCGCGCGCGCGGGCGAGCGTTGCAGCGGCAAAGCCAAGCGGAAGTTCGCGCCGTTCCGAGCGCGCGTGCACGCGCACGAGTTCGGTGAGGCGGGCTTCCTCATCGTGGATCGCAGCGCAGGGCGCGCAGCTCTCGATATGCGCGAGCAAGACGGCATCGGCGCCGGGTTCGAGGGCGCGATGTTGGAAGTCAACGATCTCTTCGCGAGTGGGGTGGCGGTCGGTTGTCATACGTTTGAATATTTCAGCACGAGGCGACGAAGTTGGTTGCGAGCACGGTGCAAGCGCGATCGTACCGTACCGATCGAGCAGCCCATGATCTCGGAGATTTCTTGATAGCTGTACTCCTCGAGATCCGCGAGTGTGAGCACCTGTCGCTGGTCGGGTGAGAGCGCGTCGAGCGCTTTGGCCATGGTTTCGCTGTATTGCCCCTCGAGGTACTCCTCGATCGGCTCCACGGCGAGCGGGCGCTCGCCTCCCCATTCCTGCGGTGCGTTATCCTCTGGGATCTCATCGTAATAACGTCCTTTTCGCCGCCGAAGTTCGTCGCGGTGCAAGTTTGTGATAATGCGGTAGAGCCAGGCCTGGAACGAGGTCCCCGGCGTGAAGCTCCGCCAGGCCCGATAGACGCGGATGAAGGCTTCCTGGACCAGATCGCGGGCGTCGGGCTCGTTGCGCGTCAGTCGATATGCATAGGAATAGGCAATCGACCCATACTGCTCGATCGCTCGTTCCAGAAAGGCCGCCTGCTCGGCACTCGGCGGTTCGATCGCCTTTCGCGCTGCTCCCACGGGCGCTTGGGTTCCTCACGAGGCATGCGCGATGCCTGCCGCTCGTGGAGCCCGAGCGGCGCTGCCGGAGGAGCGCGCGGAGCCCTAGCGCTCGCGGATGAGCCGGCGGGCGAGCCGCCAGAGAACCCAGATGACGGCGAGCGCCATCAACGAGATCAGCGTAATATCGAGAATCACGATGCCGGCGTACTCGCTGCCGCCGCACGCCGCGACGATGCTGGCGACCAAGGAGAGTTTGAAGAGCTCGAACGGGTTGCTCGTCTCTCCGTCGATGGAGCGTGCTTCGGCAAGCGCGCCGCCGGCGACCCAGGCGGCGCTGCGAGCGATAAACGCGACGCGGCCGTTGGGACCGACGATAAAGAGCTCGTCATTATGAACGTAATGGCCGGTGGTATCTTCGATCGAAGAGATGACGAAGCGGTTCAGGAGATGCTGGATCGTCGAACCCGTGCCGGTAGCGAGCGTCCAACGCGATGGAATCGCACCGAAGCGGATTCCGTAATTCTCGAGCACCGCCGGAGAATCGTAGGTTGGATCGATGGTAATCTCCAACAAATGCAAGCGCTTCGGATCGATCTGTTGCTGCATGCGAGCGAATTTCGCGCTCGTGAGCGGGCAGAGATCGCCGGGCGGGCAGCGGGTGTAGATGAAGCTTAAGAGCAGCGTTTTACCACGGAACGCGGTCGATAAGTTGAACGGATGTCCGGCGGCATCGACGAGCGTCACATTCGGCAAATAGCTTCCCAAATCGACCGTGATAACTTTGCCGCGCGCGGGCAGCCCGGCGACGAACGGGCGTGCCGGAACCGCTTCTCGGAGATTCCACGGCTTCGTCGAGCGGTCGAGCAGCCCGTCGATCCCGATGCCGGTATTGATGACCGTTCCTTTGGGAACGCGGAAGCGATAGATACCGGGCGGTAGTTGGAGCGTCGCACCCCGCGTCGAGGCAACAATGGTGTGCTGCGGTGCGACGGCGAGTACCGTTGCATGGATGGGAAGCAGCGAGAGTGCCAAGATGAAGGGGAACATCACTCCACGATACTGCTTTTAACTTCCTCCGGGGTGGATGAAGGTCGCTAGCGCCATCCATATCCCAAGGGCGACGATGACCACCGAGAGCCCGATAGCGATGATGTTACCGAGCAAGCCGTTCCTTCGCTCGCCGATGACGCGCTTGTCGTTGACCAACACGAGGAGAAAACCAAGGACGATCGGCAGCACGAAACCGTTGAATGCCTCGATATCGTTGGTCATATTCACCAACGGAAGATTGGGGATCAACACGATTCCCGCGGCGAGCGCGACGCTGCCGATATAGAGGGCGTAGAAACGTTTCGCCTTGAGGCAGCTGTCGTTGAGCGAGCAGCGCCATTCGAACGCTTCGCCGAACGCCCACGCCGTCGCCAACGAAACGACGAACGCCCCGAGCATCGACGCCCCGATCAGGGCCGCGCCGAAGGTGACGCCCGCGAATTTTCCGACCAGCGGTTCGAGCGAGAGCGCGGCATGGGCGGCATCGCTCACCGGAATGTGGTGAACGAAGAGCGTGGCGGCGGTCATGACGATGACCGCGATCATAATGAGTTGCGTCGCAATCGAACCGAACGCCGTATCGATACGCGCGAACGGTAGGTCGCGGGGTTGCAAGCCTTTATCGACCGTTGCGCTCTGCTGATAAAAAATCATCCACGGCATGATCACCGCACCGATATTCGACGCGATCAATAAGAGATAGTGCTGGTCGCCCAGCGGCTGTGCGCCGAGGATGCCGTGGAAGATGATGGAGTGCAGGTTCGGTTTTGCCGCGATAGCCGCCGGAATAAACAACAATTCCATCGCGCAGAGTGCGAACGCGAAATACTCGGCGCGTTTGTAACTCGCGGTTAAAATCACGACCGTGAGCGCGATCGCCGCCATGATGATAAAGGGAGCCGGCGGAAGGCCGAAAATCGCCGCGGCGCCGGCGATGCCGGCAAATTCGGTGACCAGCGCGGCGATATTCGTCACGAGCATCGTGCCCAGCGATACCCACGCCCAGCCGATGCCGTAATGCTCGCGGATGAGCCGGGCGTGCCCCTTGCCGGTGCTCGTTCCCAGGCGCACCGTCATCTCTTGGACGACGAAGAGGGGCACGATGAGCAGCAGCTGCAGCAAGACCAGCGAGAAGCCGTACTGGGCGCCGGAGGTCGCGGCGGTCGTAATGCTGCCGGCCTCGGTATCGGCGAAGGTGACGACGATGCCTGGCCCCGCGACGGCGAGAAGCCGGAAGAGCCAGAGCTTCCAAGCGGGTTTTTCGACGGAGAGCGAGCGGCGAGCCCCAAGCGAAGCCATGATGGCTGTTAGGTTAGCCTAAAAAGCTCGCCTGCCCTGCCGCAAATGTCGGCGCCGAGGCGTTTTCGAACGCTCCGATCGGCTAGTCGCCCGGCGGGAACGCGTACGTGGGATCCTCGACCGGCGTGCCGACATCGATCACGATCTGCTGGTGAGCGACGAGCGGAATGCGTTTCGGATCGCCGGTGAAGCGAGTGCCGTTGAGCCAGATGGTGACCGGGCCCTTAAAGCCGGCGACATCGTTTGCGCGTAGCGGTTGCCCCCAAATCGCGAAGAGATCGCCGAGATGGAAGAGGCGCACGTGTGGGGATTCGACGTGAACGATCCCCTCGGCATCGTGCGTATGAATCCAATAGAGGCAGCCGGCCTGCGGATTATTCGGGTTGGGAACGAAGCCGATATACTGCGGAATCGCGATCTGTTTGCCGTTGACGAACAAGGCGAGATGTTGGTGTACGTGCAGCACGACCGGTTCGGCCTCGGTGCTGCACTTGATGCCGTTCACGGCCAAGCCGCGCCCGCCGATCGCCGTGTCGCCTTTGGGGAAGAGGTTCTCTCCGAGCGTTCCGCCGTCGATCAATTGGAAGGGCGTCGGCTGCGGTTTTGCACCGGGAGCGGGCGATGCCGAGGGCGTCGGCGTTGCATAGATCGCCGCGATCCGTTGCGTTTCGCGCCAGCGGAAGATACCGAAGCCGAGAAAAACGAGCACGACGACGGCGGCAAATCCGAGGTAAACGGCACGCATCGGGTCGCGCGGCGGCGGCCCATGCGAGGTCCCTCTTTCGTCACGGCGACGTTGCGCGCGGCTTGATTGGCTCACAGTCGGATCCTCGTTCTTTTCAGGAAGGGTGTGGTGAACGGATTATACGGGGGAGGTTGCCGTACGTACGTACGGCGCATCGTGTGGTTCGAGAACGCGCCCCGGAAGGAGGTAGTTCCGCACGTAATCGCCGACCGCGTCGGAGAGCGCGGGAATCTCCGCGTTGTAGCCGGAGGCGCGTAAACGATCGACGCGCGCACAGGTAAAATACTGATACTTCGCGCGAAGACGTTCGGGCATCGGAATATATTCGATACGCTCGGGAATCTGCAACGCCGCGAAGATCGGGCGCACGAGATCGAGCCAGGTCTGCGCTTTACCGGCGCCGACGTTGACGAGCCCGACGCTATCGCTCTCGGCGAGGTGCAGCGTCATCTCAGCGGCCTCTTTTACATAGAGGAAATCGCGACGTTGCTCGCCGTCGGCGTACTCCGGACGGTCGCTCTTGAAAAGCCGGATCACCCCACCTTGCTGGATCTGTTCGAAGGCCTTCGCAACGACGCTTCGCATCTCGCCCTTGTGCTCTTCGTTCGGGCCGAAGATATTGAAATATTTGATGCCGCAGATGCGGTCGAGCCATCCCTGGCGTTGAGCGTAGCAATCGAAGAGGTGCTTCGAATATGCGTAGGCGTTCATCGGTCGAAGCGAATCTAACGGTGCCTCGTCGTCGAGCGATTCCTCGAGCGCACCGTAGGTCGCGGCGGAAGACGCGTAGACAAAACGCGTGCCGCGCTCGATCGCCCAGCGCGCGAGCCGCTTGGTGTACTCGTAATTGTTACGCATGAGAAAATCGGCATCGCATTCCGTCGTCGAGGAGCACGCGCCGAGATGGATCGTGGTGCTAATGGGCCCGAGCGCTTCGGGTTCGAACTCGATCGTCTCGGCGAGATCGTCGGCATCGAGATAATCGGCGAAGCGGAGCGGGACGAGATGCTTCCACTTTTCGCTCTCGTCGAGCCGATCGACGACGAGCACGTTGTCGATGCCGCGACGATTCAGCGCCCAAAGCACGGTGCTGCCGATGAGCCCCGCGCCGCCCGTGAGAAGAATCCGCCCGTTATGAAGGTCGTTCATGGTCGAAGCCTCTCGGTTCCCTAACCGACGTAACGAACCTCCGTCATCATGCCGCCCATCATGTGGACGGCGTTATGGCAGTGCAAGAGCCAGGTTCCCGGATAGGCGTCGGCAACGAAGCGCCAGGTCATCGTGCCCTTCCAGGGCGCTACCAGCGCCGTATCCTTCAACAGCGGTCGGGCGAACGGGATGCCGTTGGTTGAAACGAGCGCGAAGCGGTGGCCGTGGATGTGCATCGGGTGCTCCATATCGCTCCGATTCTCGAAGCTGATCTCGACCTTGTCGCCGCGTTTCACCAGCAATGGCGGGACGTGCGGCCACGATCTCCCATTCATCGTCCAGCGCCCGGGAACGTGCGGGTCTTTGTCGAGGATATAGTGCGCGGTGCGATCGGCGTGATAGGCGGGGAGCGTCGCTGCCCGCCGACCGGCGCCGAGATAGGTGAAGCTCTCGATTCCGTCGAGCATCGAGGAGACGCCCATCGGGGAGCTCTGCTCCATTCCCGGCGTCGCGACCAAGACCGCCTGTTGGTAGGCGGTCGGTGCCGAGAGCAGCGTCTGCAAGAGCCACGCGCCGGGCTTCCGTACCTCGAACCATGCATCGAGGCGCTCGGCGACGCCGAGGCGCAGGGCGTCGACGGTGACCGGCTCCTCGAGGCGGTTGCCATCGGTGTGGGTGACGGTGAGGCGATGCCCGGCGAGCCGCAGGTAGCGCGTCTCCGTCGGGTTGGCGTTGAGGATCCGCAAGCGCACGCGGTCGCCGACGTTGACCGAGAGCGCCGGCCCGCTGGGATAGCTCCGGCCGTTGATGCAATGCGCGAGATAGGCGACTTCGTCGTTCATCGTGTCACCCGGCCGCATGGCGAGCATCTCGGCGGAGTCCATCGGGTCGGTCATCGGTGCGTCGCTGCGCCCTTGCATGGCGGCGCGAAAACTCTTCATATCGGCGACGTCGTGCAGCACGACGACGAATTCTTTATCGGCATGCTCTTCGTGCGGTTCGTCGACGACGAATGCGCCGAAGAGTCCACGCACGTCCCCTGCGCCGTCATGATCGTGATACCAACGCGTTCCCGCGGGCTCGGCGTTGAATGCATATTGGAAACTGCCGCCGTTGGGGACGGCGGCCTGCGTGATGCCGGGAACGCCGTCCATATCGTTGGGGAGAATGAAGCCGTGCCAGTGAATCGTGCCCGGGCGACCGGCGTCGTTGTGAAAGGTTACGCGGACTTTGCCGCCGCGGACGACGCGGAGCAGCGGCCCGGGAATGCTGCCGTTATAGGCAAGCGTGGGAAACGATGTGCCCGGGCTCGGTGAAAACGAATAGGGAGCGGCATGGATAGTGCGTTCGAGAAGGCCGTTC
>DAHUYY010000057.1 GCA_027306845.1 Vulcanimicrobiota bacterium
GGTCCCTTGGGCAAAGCGATGCCGTAGCGCTTGTGAAACAACCGCTCGAGCGACTCCAGCTGCCCGTTGCGGGCCGTGAGTCGCGCGATGCCGAGCTCGCACTCGGATTCCTCATCGGATCGTCGCAAGCGCGCCGTCGCTCGATCGACACGATCGCCGATCTCGCCTTCGCGCACGTCCTACAGCGCGTGTCGAAGTTTCTTCTCGGATACGCGCGCACGTCGGTTGGCATGACGCGCGGGCTTCCCGGGGTCGAGAATCTCTCGCAAGCGCAGATCGCCGCAGCTGCCGGAACCGTCCGCGATATGGCCGCACGCGCACTTCTCCGCTTGAAAAACGCGCACGCGGTCGAGTTAGACCGCGGGCGCGTAAAAGCAATCGATCGCGCGCGCTTAGAGGCGTTCGCGCAGAACGTTCAGGCCCCGCCGGTCTAGCTTACTACCTCGACCGCTTCGACTGCCTCGGGCGCCTGAGCATCGAAAGCCAGGCGCTTGTTTTTTGCGGCCGCATCGGCGAGCGGGTCGCTGCCCGGCGAGGCCGCGATACTCGGCTGGGGAAGGCGCCCGGCGAGCGCATCGCGCCCCTTCCGCACCGATGCAAGCGCCCCGCCGAGCCGTCCTTCGAGCTCGACGAGCATCTGCTCGGCATAGTGGTCCGCTCCCTCGCGTACTTTTTTGGCGCGCTCCTGCGCATCGCGCAAGACCGCCTCGGCGGTCGCACGCGCACGCCGTACGATCTCGTGTTCGTCGAGCAGTTCATCGTGCTTCGCCGACGCTTCGGCGAGCATCGCTTCGGCACGCTCCTGGGCATCGCGCACGAAGAGATCTCCATCGCGAGCGATCACCTTCGCGCGGCCGATCTCATTCGGCAACGAATCGCGGACCTTATCGATGAATTCATCGATCCGTTCGGCCGACAGAATGCGATAGCCGGCCGGCAACCACAGGCCTTCCTGAACGTATGCGTGGAGCTTCTCGAGAACGCGTTCAACCGACATTATTACCCTCCGTTTCGATGCGAACGTTCGCTGCGTTTGGTGGACATCATGCGTAGCACGGGCTCGGGGACCAACCCACTGACATCCCCTCCGAGAAAAAACACCTCTTTGACGATACTCGAGCTCACGAACGAGAACCGCTGATCGGACATGAGAAAGAGCGTGTCGACATCGGAGAGCGTCCTATTCATTAAAGCCGTCGCCATCTCACTCTCAAAATCCGAGACGACACGCAGCCCCTTCACGATGACATCGACCTTTTCGGCGCGCACGTAATCGGCGAGCAACCCGCGAAAATGGCAGATGCGGACATTTCCTAGATGCGCGACGGATTCGCGGAGCATGCGTTCGCGCTCGTCGAGCGTGAACATCGGATGCCGCTTTTGCGGATTGACGACGACGGCAACGAGAAGCTCGGCAAATGCATGCGAAGCCCGCTCGATGACATCGAGATGTCCGTTCGTCGGCGGGTCGAACGAGCCTGGATAGATTGCGCGGGTCACGCGAGGGCGCGCCTAGCCGTTGTCGGGTTCGAAAAACGCGAGAGCGACATCTCCGTAGACTTCTTCTCGAACCCCGCGATACCCCGGTATGGTCGGCAAAATTCGCTTCGCGCTATGTTCGTAGATGACGAGCGCGCCGGGCGCGAGGAGCCCGCGCTCGATCATCAGCCGAAAAGCCTGGAGCGGAACGGGATCTGCATACGGCGGATCCATATAGACGATCTCGAAGGGGCCGGCGACCCGATAGAGCGCGCGCTCGACCGGTGCGGCAACGATCGTATAGACGGGCTCGCTCAGACCGAAGTTCTCAGCGGCTGCTTCGATGGCGAGTGCGGTCTCGCGATGTCCCTCGACGCTGACGACGCGCCCCGCTCCGCGCGACGCAGCCTCGAAGCCGATCGCTCCGGTTCCCGAGAACAGATCGAGGAAAGCGGCTCCCGCGATGCGCGGGGCGAGAATAGAAAAGAGCGATTCCTTGACCCGTCCCGGCGTAGGGCGCACGTTTGGGCCCTTGGGGGACTTGAGTTTGCGGCTGTTCAGGGCGCCACCGGTTATTTTCGGCATCGTGCTCTCTTACGGATGGAGGTCTGGAGTGGTTCCACGCTACGAACGATCATCATACCCCCGGATCGACGAGAAGCGAAGGCAATTCGTCGAGCGAGCGAATCGTCGCGGTCGGAGGAGGGATCTCGGCAGGGTAGGGCTTGCTTCCGCCGTCGAACCAAACGGCAGCGAATCCCGCTTCGAGCGCGCCGGCGATATCCAGGTAGGGGTCGTCGCCGACGTAGGCGATCCGCTGCGGTTCGAGGCCCATCGTCGCGGCGAGGAGTTCGAAGGCAGCCGGGTCGGGCTTCCGCATGCCGATCTGCTCGCTGGCGAGCACGGGGTAATAGAAACCGATCTGCGCCGCCTTGCGCTCCTGCAGCGGGCTGGGGCCGTTCGAGAGCGCGGCGATGCGCAGATGCGCGTCGGCCAGCGCGGCGAGCGCCCTTCCGGCCGCCGGCATCGGTAAGACCATGCGCGAGACGAGATCGAGCGATCGCTGACGGAACCACGGCACCCACAGTTCACCGCCACGGCCGCCACAGCGCTCGACAAAACGGCGCAACATCGTTTCGAGATCGATAGCCTCGTCGCGGTAGCGCGAGAGTTCTTCGTCGGCGACAATTCCCGCACGATCGAGCGAGAGACGCAGCGGCGAAGCCGCGGCATCGATGCGCACGATCAGGTCGAGAAGGGCTACGCGCTCGAGGCGGTTATCGACCAACAGGGTATGGTCGAGGTCGAACGCCACGCCGTCAAAGCGAAGCTTCATAGCCGCGCTCGTTCGCCGTGGCTATGCGTGTACCTCGACTGCAGCGGGCGCATCGCATCACGAGCTCGCGAACTCGAACGAGAGCCGACACGCGGGCGCCCCGCGGTGCCCCTACGAGCGCTTCAACGAGAAAAGGCCCCCGCGTCGGATCGACGCGAGGGCCTCGGGAGTCGGGCTTTCGGTCGCGCCTAGCGCGGGCCGGGCCCGGTGACGACACGGACGAAATCTTTCGGACGCACCCACTTCGCGACCGCCGCCTGCACCTGTGCCGGCGTCGTCGCCAATTCTTGGCGCGCTTCGATGATATTTTCGTCGAGCGGTAAGCCTTCTTGCGCGTATCCGAGCAAGAGGTTGGCGACGCCGCCGTACGATTGCTGCCGTACCGGAATCAGTCCCAGCAGGAGCGCCTTCGCGCGCAGTAATCGGTGCGCGCCGAGCGGATGCTGCTGGAGTTGTTCGATATCGGCAACGATCTGTTGCTGTGCCGGCACGATATTCTGCGGATTCGAACCGTAGCTAATCGTGAAGACCGAACGATGTTTCTCGATGTTGAATTGCGACCCGACGTAGTAGACCCAACCGTGGATCTCGCGCAGATCGTGATAGAGCATCGAGCTGTAGAATCCGCCGGTCAACACGGTATTCGCGAGTTGCAGAGCGGCGTACTCGGGGTTCGAGCGACCGAAGGCCATCGTCTGCGCCAACGTCGTCGATGATTGCACGCGTCCGGTCGCCGGTACGACCGCCGCGGCCGGTGGATTATTGGGTTGTGCGGCGAGGTCGGTCTTCGGTTTCGGGCCGACCGCTTTCCACATTCCAAAGTACCGTTCGACGAGAATCTTCGCGCGCAGCGGAGTGATATCGCCGACGATCGCGATCGTCGTGAGATCGGGGCGATACGCCGATTGATAGTAGTTGCGAAGATCGGCGAGCGTCAGCGCACGAATCGAAGCGGGCGTCGCGTGACGCTGCGTCGGGTCGCCGGCCGGATAGAGCAGTTTTTGCAGTTGCTCGCGAGCGAGCGTATCGGGAGCATTTTCGGCTCCGAGGATCGCTCCGAGCGCCTGTTGCCGGACCACTGGGAATATCGCCGCCGGAAGCAGCGGATGGAGCTCTTCGTCGGCGAGCAGTTGCATGCCGCGCGCGACGCGATCGGAGAGAACGTCGAGGGAGAAATCGGTCCCGACGTTGACGCTCGCTGCGATCTTATCGAGTTGCGCCTGGTACGCGAGCCGATCGTAGGTCGTGCTGCCGTATCCCATCAGGGTCGCAAGCACGTCGCCGACACCCGATTGCCCCTTCGGTTCTTGAAGCACCGGATTGTTGTCGATCGAGCCGCGCAGGACGACCGTTTTGCTGAGTTTGCTGGGAACGACGATGACGCGGAGGCCATTGGAAAGCGTAAACGTCGTCGGGTGCACCGTCTGCGGCGGAACTTTCAGATGTGCGAGAATGTCGTTCGCCCAAGCGGGAAGCGCCTCGTGCTTCGTCGGCGGAATCGAGTTGTTCTCTTTCGCCGGGGCGCCGGTTCCCATCGAGATTTTCCCGGAATTGCTCGGAACGGCATAGGCGAGAATCGAGGTTTTATAGGTCAAATAGCGGCGCAACACCCGATTGACTTCCGCCGTGGTAACGTGCTTGTAGGCGGAGATCATTTCGTTGGGCGAGCGGAGCCCTTGCACCGCAAGTGCCGTCGACCATGCGAATGCGAGGTTGGCGATATTGTTGTATTGGAACGACGCTTGCGCCACTTCGCGGCGAATCGATGCGCGCACCAATGCTGCAGGAACGCCGGTCTTTTTGTAGCCTTCGATAACCGCTTTCATTTCGGCGGCGATCGTTTGCGGTTTCGTGGTTGGGGCAACGGCTGCAAAGAGGAAACCGCCCGAGAGCTTCGGATGGTTGTCGCTCTGGAAACCGGTAAAGAGCGCCTTGCCGTTAGCGGTAAGCGCAAAGAGCGCGCCGCGTTGCGAATTCAGGACATCGGAGGCGATAACCGATGCAGCGTACTCTTTACTATCGTACCCCGGGAAGCGAAATGCCTGAGCGACGAGCGTATAGGGCTGGTCGCTGGTCTCGGAGATCACCTGTGCCTTCATCGGCTTCGGCGCCACCTTCGGGCGCGCCGGCAGTTTTGCCGAGGGAATCGATCCGAACAGTTTTTTCACCATCGCAATCGTCGAATGCGGGTCGACGTCGCCGACGATGACGAAGATGGCGTTATTCGGGTGATACCAGGTATTGTAAAAATCGATTAACTGCTTGTGGTTGATCTGCGTCGAGAAAGTTTTGATCGTCCCGAGGGTGTTATTCCCGTAGGGCGTACCGACGTAGACCGCTTTTTGAATTTTCATCAGCATCCGCGAAATTGCGTTACTGTTATCCTGCGTCACTTCTTGCTCGATCGCTCCACGCTCTTGGTTCCACTGGTTTTGGGCCATGAGCAAGCCGCGAGCACGCGATGCTTCGAGGCGTAAGGCGACATTGAGGTATTGCGACGGGACGGTGAAAAAATATTGCGTCATTTCCGCTTGCGTGTCGGCATCGAAATCACCGCCGGTAAGGCCGATGATCTCCGTCAACTGATTTGCCGAAATTGTCTTGCTGCCGCGGAACATCATATGTTCGGTTGCATGAGCGAGGCCGTCGAGCGGCTCTTCATTCGAGCCGACTTTGTAGTTCATCATCGTCGTAACGACGGGCGCGAGCGTGTCGCGCACGACCACGACGCGAAGCCCATTGGAGAGCGTAGTACGCGTGACGTTCGAATCGGCGCGCGCCTGGCCGACAAGGGCGAACCCAAGGGCAAGCGCCGCCGCGAACGCGACGAGCGGGCGAGTGAATCGCACGATAGGAGGACTCCTTCAGTTGTAGAGGGCGATGCTGAGTTTACCGCTTCATTACGAAGAAAGTTGCAGATCTCGGAGATTTTGTTCGGCGAGCAGCGCCGCGCGGAGGCCGGTGTTCCCGGGTTCCCGGAGTTCGGGATCGCGTTCGAAGATCTCTCGCGCCGTCGCTGCGGCGGCCAGAAAGAGCGGCCGGTCGGCGATCGGATCGCCGTAGCGCATTCCGCTGTGACCCGATTGCAGCAATCCCCCGAGTTGGCCGCCGCCGCGTAGTTCGAGGTCGCGCTCGGCGATCGCGAAGCCGTCGGTGCTCTCCAGCAAGAAATCCAAGCGCGCGCTCTGCGGGGCATCGTCGGGGTGGACCAGCACGCAGTAGGATGCCGCGCCGCCGCGCCCCACGCGCCCGCGCAGCTGGTGGAGCTGCGCGAGCCCGTACCGGTGCGCGTCGAGCACGAGCATGACGACGGCATTGGGCACGTCGACTCCGACCTCGACAACGGTCGTCGCAACCAACACGTCGATCTCTCCCGCCGTGAAACGCCGCATCGTGCGGTCCTTCACGTCGGCACTCATGCGCCCGTGAAGCAACCCCACTCGCAGGCCGGCGAGCGGGCCCGCTGCGGCGCGCGCGGCTTCCTCAACCGCGCCGATCGGTCCCATGCCTTCGTCTTCGTCGCTTTCGATCGCGGCGCAGACGACGTACGCCTGTCGCTTCTCCTTCTCCACCCGTTCGCGGATGAACCGATAGGCGCTCTCGAGCCGACTCATTCGCAAGACGTAGGTTTCAATCGGCGTGCGCCCCGGGGGCAGTTCGTCGATCGAGGAGATATCGAGCCCCGCAAGCAGCGTCTGCGCGAGGGTGCGCGGAATCGGCGTCGCCGTTAAGTGAAGCGTGTGCGGCGTGCCGCCCTTCGCGCGCAGCCGAGCGCGTTGCTCGACACCGAAGCGATGTTGTTCGTCGATCACCACGAGGCCAAGGCGCAGAAACTCCGTGCTCTCCGTCAAGAGTGCGTGCGTTCCGACCGCCACGGCGGCTTCGCCGCCGGCGAGCCTTCGCAGTGCTTCTTTGCGCTCCGAGGCACGCTGGCTACCGAGTATCGGCTCGACGGCGATGCCGAACGGCATGAGGAGCGGCCCGAGTTTTTGCGCGTGCTGCAACGCCAGCAGCTCCGTCGGTGCCATCAACGCCGATTGCACGTTATTGCGCGCCGCCACGAACATCGCCGCCGCCGCGACGAGCGTTTTTCCGCTTCCGACATCGCCTTGCACCAACCGGTTCATCGGCATAGCACCGGCGAGATCGCCGGCGATCTCACCGATGACGCGGCGTTGCGCTCCGGTGAGCGGGAACGGCAAATTTCGTTCGAGTCGATCGATACATTCCTGCGCATCCGACATCGCTTCGGCGCCGCTTTCGAGTGCCCGAAGCGCACGACGACGGAGCGAGGCGAACGAGTGCACCAAAAATTCGCCGTAGGCGAAGCGTTCGCGCGCGCGCTGCGCCCGCTCCGGGCTCTCGGGGGCGTGAATGCTCCGGTAGGCGCATTCCATCGCATCGTAGCCGGTCGCCGCGAGATACGAAGGCGGAATGGGATCTGCGGGTGCTTCGGCGAGCAGACGCGGAAAATTTCGCGCGATCGCAGCGGCGATCGTTTTACTTCCGAGATCGCGCGCGGCATGATAGACCGGGACGAGCGCTCCCCGATAGGTTTCGTCAGGGCCGAGAATTCGATACGTACTCGCGCTTATAACGGGGCCCGCCAGCGATCGCTCCACGCGCCCCCGTACGAAGAGGCGCATCCCACTCTTGAAACGCCCGATCACATAACGATTTCTGCCGATCCACTTTGCCCGAAATGGACCGCTTTCGTCGCGCAGATCGAGTTCGACGATCTCAAGGTTGCGCGCCCGTCGCTCTCGCACCGCAGTCACAATGCCGACGGCATTATCTTCGCCGCCGCGCGCTCCGAGCACGACCGATGGGGTTGCTTCGCGAAGATCGTCGTAGCGAAACGGAAAATATTCGAGGAGATCGCGCGGGGTCTCGATCTCCAAGGCGGCAAAAGCGAGCACCCGCTTCGGCCCGATACCGGCGAGTTCGCGCAACGTCATCGGTTCGCGCGTTGTAGGAGGTGCGTCCCCACGGCGTCGGGATCGATCCCTCGCGCTTCAAGTAAGACGAGCAGATGAAAGATAAGGACGGCCGATTCCCAAACCAGTTCGTCATCGTCGGGATTTTTAGCCGCGATGACGACCTCGGTCGCTTCTTCGCCGATTTTTTTCCCGATGCGATCGACGCCGTCGCGCAACAGACGCGCGACGTAGGAGCTCTCCGGCTCTGCGTTACGGCGCTGCGCGATCGTCGCTCGCAGATGTTCGACGGCGCGGCGAAGGTCGCCGGCCGAGGAATCGGGCGCGAGCAAAACTTCGTGGAAACAACTCGCTGCGCCGGTATGGCATGCCGGCCCTTGCGGAAGAACGTAATAGCAGAGCGCATCGCGATCGCAGTCGGTGGCGACCGCCACGACATGCTGCCGATTTCCCGACTGCTCGCCCTTTCGCCAGAGCGTGCCGCGGGAACGGCTGTAGAGCACGGTGCTTCGCGTCACGAGCGTCTCTTCGAGCGCCTGCCGATTCGCCCAGGCAAGGGTCAACAACTCGCCGCTGCGCGCATCGCAGATCGCCACCGGCATCAGGCCGCGGTCGTCCCAGTTTAATCCGTCGATTGCCACGGTCGCAGCATTATGCCTCGCTCGCGCAGTTCTTGCTTGAGGCGCGGAATGGCGATCGTTCGGTCGTGAAAGACCGAGGCCCCCAATGCCGCGTCGGCGGCACCGGCTTCAAAGAGCGCGGCAAAATCGTCCACGTCTCCGGCGCCCCCCGAGGCAATGACGGGGATCGATACCGCAGCATGGATCGCCGCGGTCAGTTCGATATCGAACCCGGATCGCGTACCGTCGCGATCCATGCTCGTCACCAGCAACTCGCCCGCCCCGCGCGCCTGCGCCTCGCAGGCCCATTCGACGGCCTCGCGGCCGCTGCGCGTGCGGCCGCCGTCGAGGTACACCGCGAACGCCCCGGAGGCATCCCGGCGCACATCGATCGCAACGACGAGCGATTGGCTACCGAAACTCCCCGCGATCGCATCGAGCAGCGCCGGCGAGCGAACGGCGGCGGAGTTGAGCGAGACTTTATCGCAGCCGGCACGCAAGAGAAGGCGCGCGCTCTCGAGGCTCTCGATCCCTCCACCGACGGCGAAGGGAATGCGCAGTTCGGCGCCGATGCGACGGAGCATATCGAGCGATGCGGTTCGCCCTTCTTCCGTCGCGGCAATATCGAGAAAGACGAGTTCGTCGGCGCCCTCTCGTTCGTATCGACGGGCGAGCTCGACCGGATCGCCCGCATCGCGAAGCCCTTCGAAGTGAATGCCTTTTACCACCCGTCCGTCGCGGATATCGAGGCAGGGGATGATACGTGGAAGCACGCTCACTGCACGAAACTCCCCTGGAGGCCGCGCAGCAACGCGAGCAATGTTGCAGTCGTCGGCGTCGTTACGCCGACGCGCGCCCCTAGTTCGACGGTCGCGCCGAGAATCGGCTCGATCTCGAGCTGTCGCTCGGCTAAGACATCTTGGAGCATCGACGTGCGAACGTCGCTCAAGCGCGCGGCGTACTCCATACGCCCTTCGATATCGATCTCACCGACGACGCCGAGAGCGCGCCCGACGGCGAGCGTTTCACCGATTGCGCGGGCAACGAGTTCGCGGGTCGGAGCGAACGACAGCATCGGCGCGATCGAGAGACGCGTCAGCGCACTCACCGCGTTGAGCCCGACATTATTCGCCAGTTTCGCCCAGAGTACGCCCCGAATATCCGCGCTGCGCTCCGGCGATAATCCGGCGCGCTCCATCGATTCCAGCAATGGTTGAAAATATTTATCGGCCTCTCCACCCGCTGCGATCGGAGCGAGGACGTAGCGCGTGCCACCGCTCTGCACGATCGATCCGGGTCGATCGATATGTCCCGAGACATGCACCACTCCGCCGATCGTCCGAGCGTCGTCGAAGAGCGAACCGATCGCCGATCCGGGATCGACGCTCTCGAGCGGCGGCCTGCGCGCAAACCAAAACGGCACACCGTTCTGCAGCGTTACCACGCACGCCCCACCCTCCGAGAGTCGCCGAAGCGCTCCCTGAAGCGGAGGCATTTGATGGGCTTTCACGCAAAGGAGCGCGAGATCGAAACCTGCGAGTTCGTCGAGCTCTGCAATAAGGT
>DAHUYY010000058.1 GCA_027306845.1 Vulcanimicrobiota bacterium
CACGCCGGGAGCCCGCTCTCACGCGCCGAAGAACCGGTGCCGAGAGCTGTACGTTATGAAGGAGGGATCATGAAGCTATCTCGCGTTTTGTGCGCTGCGATCGTTCTTGCGTTTGCCGGTTCGGTCGCTCGTGCCGCGCAGCCGCCGAAGACCCACGTGATGATCGTCGGAGTCGCGCACTTCGTAGCGAGGCGCGATATCTATAACAGCACGTACGCAGATAGCCCACTATCGGCAAAGAGACAGGCGCAGATCGCGGAGGTCGTCGATCGGCTGGCGCACTTTCATCCCACAAAAGTGCTGATCGAGGAGCCGTTCGGCAACGCCATCTATCAAGCGCAATACCTTCGCTACCTCACGGGAAATTTTACGCTTCCCGCAGATGAAGCATACCAATTCGGCTTCAAACTGGCGAAACGCTCCGGCGATCGAGCGATCTACCCGATCGACACCTGGGGCCCATCGATTTACGACGACAACTCCGCGGCGGGAAAGCGCATCGACACCTACCTCAAGGCCCATTTCACCGACGTGCGGGATTCCGAAGCGAGCGCCGACATTGCTCGCGACCGCGAGATCCAATTGCACGGCACCTATCTCGATGAATTGCGCTATCTCAACACCTCGCAGTCGATCCGCGCCAATGCTTCTTGGTACAGTGTTTTCGACGGCATGGGGCGGGGGGCCAGCGACGCAGGAAGCATCTACGTGGCACAATGGTACACGCGGAATTGCTTCATCTTCTCGAATCTCTTGAGCGTCATTCGCCCCGGAGATCGCGTCGTCGTGCTCATGGGGCAGGGCCACGAGTTCCTTCTCCGGCAATTCGTACGCCTGAACCCCAACTTGGTGAACGTTGACCCCCTGCGCTACTTGAAATAGTTTTCAGCGAACGCGTTGGCAGCTTGCCTCCGATCTAAACGAGCGCGACACCCGCAAGCCGATCGCGCAGTTCTTCCGGGGAGATCGCTGCGACGGCGACGGTTTTGAGGCGTCCCCGATGCCCGCGAAGAATCGTGAGGCGCGATGGCGCGATTCCCAGAGCGTTCGCGAGCGCCGCAATCGTCGCTTCGTTCGCCGCGCCTTCAACCGCTCGCTCGGCGACCGCGACGAGAAGTCGTTCGCCCTCGCGAACGATGCCGGGGCGTTTCGAACCAGGTTTCACCTTGAGTTCAAGCGTCGTCATCGCGTGCGGCCGTGCCAGAACGAATTCTCGCTTCGCTTCGGACGGACGGCGGCCCCGCAGCGCCGAATACCGCCCTCGTGAAATCATTGCTTCAACGTGCGCTCTTCCTCGCCGCCGCGTGCGGGCTTCTCCTCGCCGGAATCGCGCGAGCGGCGACGACTCCGTCGCCCTACGATCGCGGCCCCGGCGACGGCGGCATCTCGACGATCCGCCTTTCGAACGGCCTGCGCGTCGTCGTCGCGGTCGACCGAGCGGCACCGGTGGTGCAGACGAGCCTCTGGTACGATTTCGGTTCGCTCTACGAGACGCCGGGCAAGACCGGCCTCGCGCACGCCCTCGAACACATGATGTTTCGCGGATCGGAGCACATCTCGGCTGCTGGTATCGACGACATCTCGGCGCGGCTCGGGGCGCAGATGAACGCGCAGACGAGTTACGACTACACGGAATTTTATTTCGTCGTCCCCGCCGACAAAGTCGCCGTCCCGCTCGCGCTTGAAGCCGACCGCATGGCGCATCTCGATCTCAAACCTGCGCAATGGGCGATCGAACGGCGCGCGGTCATCAACGAAATTCGCGGCGACTTGAGCTCGCCGTTCTACAGCCTGCTCTCCCGCGTTCGCGCCGCCGCTTTTCCTGGATCGCCGATGGGGAGGACCGCCCTCGGCTCGCTCGCCGACGTCGAAGCCGCCAATGTCGGCGATCTCCGTACCTATTACCACGAATGGTACGCACCGAATAATGCGACCTTGGTGATCGCCGGAGATATCTCCGCGCAACGCGGCTTTGCGCTCGCAAAGCGATACTTCGGTGCGATTCCCTCGCGGCCGCTGCCGCCGCATCCGATAACGACCGGAACGCCGGCGACCGGAAAGAAGGTTCGCGCCGATTTCCCATTCCCGTTTCAGGTGCTCGATTTCGCCTATGTCGTTCCCGGCGACCGCGACCCCGGCGAGCCCGAGATCAGTACGCTCGCCACGTTAATCGGCGACGCTCGTTCGCCGTTCTATCGCGCCCTCGTGCAGAGTAACGTCGCGCTGCAAGTCCAAGCACAGGCCGACACGCAGTTACACCAAGGGCTACTCGATGTGTTGGTCGTGCTCAATCCGGGGCACTCGCCCGCCGAAGCGACGGCAATCTATAACGCAACGATGGCGACGATGCTGAGCGCAGGCTTCCCGCCGAGCCTCGTGCGCACCGCCAAGCGAATTACGATAGCGCAACGCGTCGAAGCCGGCGATTCCATCGTCGGCATCGGTGACCTTGCGGGCTATACCTATGGCGTCGTCGGCGAAAAGATCGGCGCCGAGGACTCCCGCCTCGCCTCGATTACGCCGACATCGTTACTCAGCGTCGCGCGTCGCTATCTGCGCGCGCCAAACGTAATCGGACGCTTGAGCCCCAGCGATCGCCCCGGCGGCACCGGCACGGCGACGAGCACGACCGCGAGCGATAATTTCACCGCACGCGCCCCACAGGGAACGATCCGCGAGCCGGCCTGGATCGCTCGCGCGATCCGCACGCCTTCCCAAGCGAAGAGCGTCCTGAAACCGGTGCGCTTTACGTTACCGAACGGCATTCACATCGTGGTGCAATACAAACCCGATCGGCCGACGTTCGTGCTGCGCGGGCAGGTCGCTTCGGTCCCAAGCCTCGAACCCGATGCGCTCGTCGGGATCGCAAGCCTCGCCTCCGATCTGGCAAACTTCGGGAGCGTTTCGATGCCCTTTGCGCGCCGTACCGAAACGATCGAGGATATGGGCGCGAGCATCAACTTCGGCAGCTCGTTTAGCGCTCGCGGGCGGATCGAGGATTTCGCTCGACTCGCCGATATTCTCGCCGACGGCGAACGGCATCCGTCCTTCGCGCAGCCCTGGCTCGACCAAGAGCGCGGGCAACTCGCCAACAGCGTCGGCACGCGCTCGCACATCGCAAGCGTCCTCGCCGATGAAGCATATAACAAAATGCTGCTTCCACCCGGCGACCCGGCACTGCGTATTCCCACGCGCGCTTCGATCTCTTCGATTCGTCGCGCCGATCTGCTCGCATACGTCCGCTCCGCGTGGCGACCCGATCTCACGTCGATCGCCGTCGCAGGCGACATCGCGCCGAGTATCGTCAAACGCACGCTCGAAGCCGCCTTCGGTTCGTGGAAAAACCGCGGCCCGCGGCCGAAGACCTCGCTTGCGCCCTTACCGCTCGCACACGAAGAGAGCGCGGGGGTCATTACCGACGCGAACCAGGTCTACGTGAAACTCGGTCAACCGGCGGTCGGTCTCGATAGTCGCTCGTTTCTCGCGTTTCGTCTGCTCAATCAATTGCTCGGCGCGCAAGGCGCCTTCGAATCGCGGCTCTGGCAATCGCTGCGACAACGCAGCGGCCTCGTCTACAGCGTTGCGAGCGAACTACAAGCCGATAGCTCGCGCGGCGCGTTGCAAATTGAGTTCGCCGCCTCTCCCAACAACGTCGAAGCCGCCGTGCGGATCGTCCGTACGCAGCTCGACGCGATGCGTAAGGCGCCCCCCAGCGCAACCTCGCTTGAGGAGGCGAAGACACGCCTTCTTGCCGATGCATTGATCGGCGAAGAATCGAGCGGCGGGCAAGCCGCACAGGCATTGAGCATCGCCGACGGGAGCGTCCCGGCCGACTATTACGCGACGCTGCAGCAACGGCTCGCACGTATTACGCCGCGCACCATCCAACGAGTCGCTATCCGCTACCTGCGCCCGCACCACCTGATCGCGGTCTATACCGGCCCACACGGCCCTTGGGACACCGGCAACTTCTCGCTGTGAACGAATCAGAGCGACTCGACGAAAAACTCGATGCCGCTCGACGCGCCGGAGCGCTTTGGGCGAGCCGTTCGGTCGAGAGTCGTGCCGCCGCGTTGGCGGAGTTCGCCACCGCGCTCCTGCGCGAACGCGAAGAACTGGCGCGGCTAGCGACCGAGACGATGGGGAAACCCATCTCGCAGGCGCGTGCGGAGGTCGAGAAATCCGCCTCCGCCTTTCGCTATTACAGCGAGATCGCGCCGCACGTGCTCGCGCCGCAAACGCAGGTGCTCGACGACGAACTCTGCGCTTCGATCGAATATCGCCCGCTCGGGACGCTCCTCGCGATCGTGCCGTGGAACTTTCCCTACTGGCAAGTGGCGCGCGCCATCGCACCCGCCCTCGCCGTCGGCAATGCCGTCGCGCTCAAACACGCGCCGATCACGATGCGCGTCGGCGAAGCCTTCGAACGAATCGCACGCGCGGCGGGGTTTCCCGACGCTCTTCTCACGGCGTTGGATATCGACGAAGAGCGCACCGATCGGACGATCGGCGATCCGCGCATTGCTGCGGTCACGTTGACCGGGAGCGAACGCGCCGGACGCGCGGTCGCCGCGGCGGCGGGCGCGGCGCTAAAAAAACTCGTGCTCGAACTGGGCGGCAGCGACGCGTTCATCGTCCTGGCCGATGCCGATATCGACGAGGCGGTTCGCATCGGCATCGCATCGCGCTTTCAAAACACCGGCCAGAGTTGCATCGCCGCAAAGCGTTTCATCATCGAGAAGGCGATCTACGAACCGTTCTGTTCGCGCTTTTCCGCCGCTGCGGCGGCACTTCGCGTCGGCGACCCGTTCGCGGAGAGCACCGAGATCGGGCCGATGGCGCGTGCCGATCTGCGCGACCAACTCGACCGGCAGGTTCGTGAGAGCCTCGCCGCCGGGGCGCACCTCTTGCTCGGCGGCCACGCACTCGACCGACCCGGAAATTACTATGCGCCAACGGTGCTCGCCGAGGTTCGCCCCGGCATGCCGGCCTTCGACGAGGAGAGCTTCGGCCCGCTCGCGGCACTCGTCTGCGCCGCGGATGCCGACGATGCGGTCGCCCTTGCAAATCACTCGCGCTACGGGCTCGGCGCGACGATTTTTACCGGTGGTAACGATCGCGGGCGCGAGATCGCCGCGAAGATCGAAGTGGGGACACTCGCCATCGCAACGATGCTCGCAAGCGATCCGCGCTTACCGTTCGGCGGCGTGAAAGCGAGCGGATTCGGCCGCGAACTGGGGCAAAACGCGCTCTTGGAGTTCGCGAACGTGCAGACGGTTCGCTATCGCCGAGAGCGCGCTAGAGCGAGGTAATATAGCTCGCGATCCGTTCGATGCCCTCGCGCACCTGCGGTAGCGGAGCGACCCAACTCAAGCGCAGCCAACCGTCGAACGCCGATCCGAAGGCCGCACCGGGAATCGTGACGACATCCTCTCGTTCCAGTAACTCCAGTGCTGCGGGAAGCGAACGACGGCCGTCGGGAAGGCGGATACAGGCGTAAAACGCACCCTCGGGTTCGATGAAACGCAGCGCGCTTGCTTTGAGTGCTTCGACAACCCCCCGTCGGTGCTCGCGATACCAGTTCGCATGTTCGCCGATTCCGTCGGGCTGCGCGAAGATCTGGAGCGCGACGCGCTGGGCGAAGGTATCGGCGCAGGAGGTCACCCACGCATGGCATTTAATCGCCGCATCGATGAAGCGCTCCGGCCCGAGGATCCATCCGAGACGTAGCCCCGTCAGCGCGTTGCTTTTCGAGATCGAATTGGTAACGATCGTGTACGGGTAATCGCGCGCGATCTCGGCAGCATCGTCGACGAAGCATTGCTCGCGATAGATTTCATCGTGAAACAGCCAAATCGGCTCGCCGCCGCGTGCCGCAAGCCCCGAGATAAGGCGCGCGGCCTCGCCGCGCCCGAGCACGCGTGCCGTCGGGTTGTTCGGCGAACAGATCACGATGGCGCGCGTGCGATCGGTGACCGCAGCGAGAATTCGGCGCGCGTCGAATGCGAAATCATTCTCCTCGAGCATCGCCACGCTGCGCACCGCCACGCCTTCGAGCCGCGCCATTTTTGCATATGACGGGAAACACGGTTCGACGACGAGCAGTTCGTCGCGGTCGGGATCGAGTAACGTTTTCAGGGCGACGTACATCGCTTCTTGCGAGCCGGTCGTCACGCAGACGTTCTCCGCGCGATCCATATTCGGATAGCGATAGCGGCCGGCAATCGCGCTCCGGAGTTCGTGTAATCCGGCATTCGGGGAGTAGCGCAGTCCGCGTTCGAGCGTCTCGCGGAGCGCCGCTTCCAGGTACGCGCTCGTCGGCGCGAGAGAGGGTTCGCCCAGGCCAAGATCGATCGAACTCGGCCGCTTGCGCGCTGCGATCTCGCGAATCATCGAGGCGGGGATCTCCGCGACGCGCGGATTGAGGGGAAGAAATTCGTTCATACCGAGACTCCAAAATCGCGTAGCGCCCGTTCGAGTGTCGTTTTGCGATCGGTCGACGCACCCCGCTCGCCGACGATCAATGCGCAGGGAACGCCGAAATTCCCCGCAGGAAAGGAGCGATCGCGGACGCCGGGGATCGCAACGGCGCGCGAAGGGATTCGGCCGTACGTCGTCACCGGCTCGGCGTTACGCACGTCGATAATCGGCGTGCTCGCCGTCAACGTGAGCCCCGCACCGAGCACGGCTTCCCGTTCCACCCAGACCCCTTCGACGACGATGCATCGCGATCCGACAAATGCGCCGTCTTCGATGATGACCGGCCGAGCATGAGCGGGTTCGAGGACGCCGCCGATGCCGACGCCGCCGGAGAGATGCACGTTTGCACCGATCTGCGCGCAGCTGCCGACGGTCGCCCAGGTATCGACCATCGTTCCCTCGCCGACGTACGCGCCGATATTGACAAAGCTCGGCATGAGAATGACGCCGGGCGCGAGATAGCTGCCGTATCGCGCGACGGCGGGAGGAATCGTTCGCACTCCACGCGTTTCGAAATCGCGCTTGATCGGCAATTTATCGAACCATGCGGGCATCTCACCCATCGGGTCACCGACCCAAGCGAGCTCTCGTCTACGAAAATAGAGCAGAATCGCCGACTTCAGCCATGCATTGACGCGCCAGCCTCCGGTTCCGTCGGGCTCGGCTACCCGCAGTCGCCCTTCGTCGAGCGCGGCGATCGCCTCATCGATCGGAGCGCCTTCGCTCCCGCGTGGGTCGCCCTCACCGGCAGCGAGCGCTTCAATGCGTCGTTGGAGTTCACGTTCGTCCATCTCCGCCCTCATTACGGCGCGCTTGGTAAGAAAACCGCTCCGCACGGCGAATGAAAAGCCTCCGGCTCGTTGCCGGATCGTTTCCATTGCAGCATGCAGTATGAGGAGGATCCGTGCCAAACACGCCAGCGCAGGAGCAGTGTATCGACACCATTCGCTTCCTCGCCGTCGATGCAGTCCAAAAAGCAAACTCCGGCCATCCCGGAATGCCGCTCGGAGCGGCGGCGATGGCCTTTACGCTTTGGACGCGCCACTTGCGGTTCGACCCGCGCGACCCATCGTGGTTCGACCGCGACCGCTTCGTCCTCTCGGCCGGGCACGGCTCGATGCTGCTCTACGCGCTTCTCTATCTCACCGGCTACGATCTCTCGCTCGCCGACCTCGAGTCCTTTCGTCAGCGTGGGAGCAAGACGCCCGGACATCCGGAGGTCGGGCATACACCCGGCGTCGAGGCAACGACGGGCCCGCTCGGCCAGGGCATCGCCAATGCCGTCGGCATCGCCGTCGCCCAAGCCCACCTGGCGGCGACCTACAATCGCGCCGAACGCATTTGCGACCATCATACCTATGCGATCGTCGGCGACGGCGATCTGATGGAGGGTATTAGCCAGGAAGCGATCTCGCTCGCCGGGCACCTGCAACTCGGACGCTTGATCGTGCTCTACGACGACAACCGCGTCTCGCTCGCGGGCCCGACCGAGATTACATTTACCGACGACCACATCGCGCGCTTCGAAGCGTGCGGTTGGCACGTGCAATTCGTCGACATCGAGCATGGAAACGACGTCGAGGCGATCGACGCGGCGATCGCGGCGGCCAAAGCCGTCGAGGATCGCCCGTCGCTGCTCTGCGTGCGAACGCATATCGGCTACGGGTCGCCGCTTGTGGATTCGTTTAAAGCGCATGGCGAGCCGCTCGGCGCCGAAAATGTTGCAAAGACCAAAGAGCATCTCGGGTGGCCGCTGACGCCCCCTTTCTTCGTACCCGACGAAGCACTCGCATTTTTCCGAGCCTGCGGCGACCGCGGCGCGGAGATGCACGCAGAGTGGAACGCTCGCTTCGCACGCTGGAAGGCGGCAAACGCGCAGGCTGCAGCGCAGCTCGAGCGCATCTTGCGCGGCGATATACCGAAGAATCTTCCGTTTCCGGAGTTCGATGAAAGCAACGGCGCAGTAGCCACCCGCGACGCCGGCGGCACCGTGATGAACGCTATCGCCGCTGCGCTGCCGGAGCTCGTCGGCGGTTCTGCCGATCTCGATCCCTCGACGAAGACCTATCTCAAAGGTTGCGGTGATTTTCAGCCCTCGAGTTACGCCGGCCGGAACATTCACTTCGGCGTGCGCGAACACGCGATGGCGGCGGTCGTCAACGGCATCGCCCTTCATGGCGGCCTGCTCCCATTTGCCGCGACATTTTTCAATTTCGTTGACTATTGCAAGCCGGCGGTGCGCCTGAGCGCGCTCTCGCATATTCACGCCTTTTTCATCTTTACGCACGATTCGTTTCTGCTCGGTGAGGACGGGCCGACCCACCAGCCGATCGAGCAATTAGCGAGCTTACGAGCACTGCCCAACGCCGTCGTCGTGCGTCCGGCAGACGCGCTCGAAGTACGCAATGCATGGGAGACGGCGCTTGCCGATAAAGGGCGACCGTGGATCTTCGTCCTAACGCGACAGAAGGTGCCGTTCCTCGGCAAACGTGCCGCTCCGGTCGAACGCGGAGCCTATATTCTCGTCGATTGCGAAGGAAAACCGGACTGTATTTTTATCGCCACCGGTTCGGAGGTTGCGCTCGCGCGCGATGCTGCGGCGCTGCTGAGCGCCGAGGGCAAGCGCATTCGCGTCGTCTCGATGCCTTCGTGGGAACTCTTCGACGCGCAACCGAAGAGCTATCGTGAAAGCGTTCTTCCCTCGAACGTACGCGAACGAGCGAGCGTCGAGGCTGCGGCTACGCTTGGTTGGGAGCGATACATCGGCCTCGACGGACTCGCGTTTGGGATCGATCGTTTCGGGCTCTCGGCTCCGATGTCCGACGCAGTAGCCGAACTTCAGTTCACCCCCGCACATCTCGCCGACCTCGCTCGGCAACATTTCGAACCGCTTAGGAGGTAATTCGTGCCCAATTCCATGCAACAGTTGCTCGAGTTCGGACAAAGCGTCTGGCTGGATAATTTGCGCCGTTCGATGTTTGCCTCGGGCGAGCTCAAACGCCTCATTGAGAACGGCCTTCGCGGAATGACCAGCAACCCCACGATTTTCGAAAAAGCGATCGGAGCCGGCAACGATTACGACGAACAGCTGCGCTCGCTCATCGGCAGCGAGCGCGATGCCGATGCGCTTTTTTGGGATCTCGCCGTCGCCGACATTCGGAGCGCCTGCGATGAATTCTCCGCGGTCTATTCCTCATCGAAAGGCGGCGACGGTTTTGTCAGCCTCGAGGTATCTCCACTTCTAGCGCGCGACACCTCCGGCACGATAGCGATGGCGAAAACGCTCTGGAAGCGGGTCGACCGCCCGAACCTGATGGTGAAAATTCCCGGAACGAACGAAGGCATCCCGGCGATCGAAGAGTGTATATTTGCCGGCATCAATATCAATGTCACGTTGATATTTTCCATCGAGATGTACGAAAAGACCGCGATGGCCTACGTGCGCGGCATCGA
>DAHUYY010000059.1 GCA_027306845.1 Vulcanimicrobiota bacterium
CAGACGAGCGATGGCAACATCGCCGACAAAACTAATCGAGAGCGACGCATCGGCTCTTCCGACGGCGGCGAGCAACTGCGAGGCGACGCGCTTGACCGCGCGCGCGTCGATACCGCTCTTCGGCACGGTATTACGATAGTGGATCACGGCGTCGTTTCGTAAGCGCGAATGATGCGCGCGACGAGCGGCCGCCGAACGACATCGGCGGCGTCAAGATCGACGACTGCGACTTCTTCGACGCCCTGGAGGCGACGCGCGGCGTCACGAAGCCCGCTGCGAGCACCCGAGGGCAGGTCGACCTGCGTTGCGTCGCCGACGACCACCATCTGCGAGCCTGCGCCGATGCGCGTCAAGAGCATCTTGAGCTGCTCGGGGCCGGCGTTCTGCGCCTCGTCGACGATGACGAATGCATTGGCGAGCGTTCGTCCTCGCATATAGGCGATCGGGGCGACCTCGATCGTGCCGCGTTCGATATATTTTGCCGCCGTGCTCTCCTCGAGCAGTTCGTCGATCGCATCGTAGAGCGGGCGAAGATACGGGTCGATCTTTTCCTTGAGGTCGCCGGGGAGAAATCCAAGCCGTTCTCCGGCCTCGACGGCCGGCCGCGTGAGAACGATCCGCGAGACATTGCGATCGCGCAACGCACGCAACGCCATCGCAATTGCAAGAAAGGTCTTTCCCGTTCCCGCGGGGCCGATGCAGATCGTTAACGCGTGCCGTTCGATCGCTTCGACGAAACTGCGCTGTCCCGCCGTACGCGCGCGAATCTCGCGGCCGCGCTTGCTGCGCAAGAGCGTCGCCGGCAACATCGCGGCGGCCGCTTCGGGGCGGTCCGCGTCGGCGACGGCGAGCGCGACATCGTCGGGGGTCATCTGTTCGCCGCGTAGCGCCGAGACCAAGAGCGCGCGTACCGCCGATTCGGCACGCTCGGTTCTTCCCGCCGAACCCGCGAGCACCAGCGATTCGCCGTCGACGAAACAGCGAACCCCGCAGCGTTCTTCGATCGCCGCCAAATTTGCATCGAACGCTCCAAAGAGCCGCACCCGTTCGCCGAGCGAATCGAGTGCGATGGTGCGACGGTCGAGGTTATTCAGAACGCTTTAGCCACTCCGTCGCTTCCCTACCACGTCCGGGGGGCGCTCTCCCGCATCGCGAGCGGCGGGGCGAGCAATTCCGCGACCACCACGCCGCGCGCCCAGTCGAAGCGTCGCCCGCGGAGGGGCGTGACCGGTTTCGCCGGCTCCGCCGACGAGAGCTCGCCGAAGGCCTCGATCCCCGCAATCGCCTCGGTCTGCTCTGCCGGCTCGAAGGCCGGGGGTGGAACAGCGGTGGAGAGCAGGGTTCGATAGGCCGCATCGGCGGCGGCGAGTGAGGCTGCGATCGCGGCGTTGGCAACGACCGGGACGCGTGGTGCGGGCGCCGGGCTGGGCTTCGGCGAGGGCGTCGGCGGGTCGGCGAGCTGTGCCGAGGCCGACGGCTTCGCCTTCCCAGCAGCCTTTATCATGCTGGAGATGACTCCGACGATGACGATGAGGCCCCAGAGCAGCGCCCCGAAATCGCGCAGGTGCATCGGCTACTTCTGAGGAGGTGCCGGGGGCGCACTGCCCTGATCGCCGGTCGAACCGCCGATCGAACCGCGCATCTCGGTATCGGCCTGAATATTTTTCAAGCGATAGTAATCCATCACCCCAAGGTTGCCGCTCTTGAAGGCCGCCGCGATCGCAGCCGGGATCGATGCCTCGGCCTCGACGACGCGCGCGCGCATCGCCTGGGTTTCGGCCTTCTGCTCCTGCTCCGAGGCCATTGCGGCATACTGCCGCTCGGCCGCCTTCGCTTGGGCGATCCGACGATCGGCTTCGGCTTGGCTGGTCTGTAATTCGGCGCCGATATTCTTACCGACATCGACGTCGGCGATATCGATCGAGACGATTTCAAATGCCGTCCCGGCATCGAGCCCTTTGCTAAGCACCGCTTTACTGATGCGGTCGGGATATTCGAGCACCTCTTTGTGATCGACGGCGGCGCCGACGGCGGCGACGACGCCCTCGCCGACGCGCGCGATGATCGTCGGCTCGCCGGCGCCGCCGACGTACCGATCGAGATTGCTACGCACCGTCACGCGCGCTTTGACGTTGAGCTGAATGCCGTTTTGCGCGACCCCCTGAAAGGTCGGCGTCTCGATGACCTTCGGATTGACCGACATCTGCAGCGCTTCGACGACATTGCGTCCGGCAAGATCGATCGCGGCGGCACGCTGCCACTCCAATGGAATTTGCGCACGCTGCGCGGCGATCATCGCCAAGGTCACGTTCTCGACATTTCCGCCGGCGAGGTAATGCGACTGCATCTGGTCGACGTAGAGATCGAGCCCGGCCTTGCGAGCGCGCACGTAATTCGTCACGATCACGCCCGGAGGAATGCCGATCAGACGCATGCGCACCAACGAAATAATTCCTAATGGTACGCCGGCGGCAATCGTGCGAATCCACAACCCCAACGGGAAATAGTAGAGTAAAACAAAAAACGCGATTATCGCGACAAAAATGAGGACCGCTGCGCTTACCGCAATCATGAAGTAATCCTTTCACGGGGGAAGGGAATCGGTTCGACGAAAATGCGCGAGCCTTCGACGCGAATAACACGAATCGGCGTTCCGGCAGCGATGAATTCACCGTCGGTCAGCACGTCGATGCGTTCGCCGTCGAAGAGTCCATGACCGGCCGGGCGCAGGTAGGTAACCGCCATTCCGCTTTTTCCCATCAAATCGAAGCGATTCGGAGCGGTCACGAAATCGGGGCCCTGCACCGCTGCGAGGGCGAGCCGCGAGCTCCAGGCGTTCTCCGGGAACGCCCGCAGCGCCATGGTAAAGCCGATCGTTGCCAGCACGATCGCGGTTGCGAGCGCCTCGACACCCGCGACGAGATAGGGGAGACCGAAGGAAAAGAGCAGCGCACCGAGGAGCAAAAGCGACCCAAGGACTCCAGGGAGCGTGTGCCCGGGAACGATATGCAGTTCCCAAAGAATGCCGATCGCCCCGAGGATCGCAACCAGCACGACGAACCAGTCGGCGAAGCCCGCAAAAAGCTGCGAGCTAAAATAGAGTGCGAGCGCGGCGATGCCGATAAAGCCGGCGAGCCCGTGTAACGTCTGCATCTCGACGAGCAGGCCGAGAAGCCCGAGCCCGATGAGCAACCCGGCGACGAGCGGTTCGCTTACAAAACTTGCGATGCGCTCCGCGAGCGTTTGCGGCGCCTCCACGACGGCTGCATTCCCTAAGTTCGCTGCCGACAATGCGTCTTGCAGCGTCGGAGCGACCCCCGCGGCGAGATGTGCCTGCACGGCTTCGGAGCTATCGAGCACCAACATGCCGCTGTTGCTCGCCGTCGTCGGCGTGGAGATCGTTGCGTCGGGCGCCATGACGACGCGCCGAGCGGCGAGCGCGATGAGCGCCGCGCTGTTGTAAGCATGCCCGGAGATGTAGGCGAGCGTCGGAACCGGCGCGCTACGGATCGCGGTGCGGATCGGTGCGAGCACGCTGTCGAGCCCGCCCGAGCTGTTCACGTCGAGCACGAGTGCTCGCGCGTGCGTGCTACCGGCGAGCTCGATCGCGCGGAGGACGAGTTGCTGCGTTCCTCGATCGACCGAACCGGAGATCGGAACGAGAACGACCGCGCCCGAGCCGGCGCTCGCTCGGGCAGCACCGACGGCAGCGAGGGCGATCAGCGTTCCGGCAAGGATGATTCGGAGGCGAAGACTCCACATGGGGGTATCTACCCGCCACGGTGGTGGAAGTTACGCGCCGCGCTCGCCGAGTGCGGCCGTCACAACCTCGCGCACGAGGTTCCCGTCGGCGACTCCTTTAAGCTGCGGCATCACGGCCTTCATGACCGCGCCCTGGTTGCGCCCGCTCTCCGGAATGGAGGCGAGAGCGGCGGCGACGATCGCCTCGATCTCGGCGCGCGATTTTTGCGCCGGGAGGTAGGCAAGCAGAATCGCCCGCTCGGCATCTTCTTTGGCGGCGAGCTCTTCACGGCCCGCCTTCCGAAACTCCGCCGCCGCATCGATGCGTTGCTTGACCTGGCGGCCGATCACCTCGAGCTCTTGGCTCTCGGTGAGATCGACGCCCGCCTCGCTGCGCTTGTAGGTAAAGCCGGAGAGAGCCGACCGTAACGTGTCGACCCTCAGTTGCTCGCGAGCCTTCATCGCCGTCTTGAGATCCTCGGCGATGCGCTCCTTCATGGCGGCCATAGCGGCTAGGTCCGGCGCTTGCGCGCGGCGGCCGATTTCTTCTTCTTGCGGACGCTCGGTTTTTCGTAGTGTTCGTGCTTGCGCGCTTCGGCGAGAATGCCCGCTTTTTGCGTGGCTTTCTTGAAACGGCGCAGCGCGCTCTCGATGGTTTCACCGGCTGAGACACGTACTTCCATTGCTAATTCGACCCCCTTTCGCGCTCGTGCGGACACGACAAAGCCCGCCCGGCTAGAATCACCTGCGACCTTAGCACGGGAGGAGCCCCGCGTCAAATGCCAAGCGTCGGAGTGCGTGACCCGCGCGACCTAGGGAATCAGACCCCAACGAGTGATTCGAGCCGTCCCGGGAGCGTTCACGCAGGTCGTAAAGGCGGCGTCGCTTGCCGCAGCGCCGTTCGCCGCCGGAGACATCGCGATCTCGATCCGCCGTCGACCGGGCGGGAGCCGGTCGATCAGCAGCGTCATGGGCGCGAGCGCGGCGACGCGGGTCGAGACGGCAAAGCGCCGTCGGCCGTCGACCGCGGCGATAACGAAGCCGCTCCAAGACTTTCGACCTTTGGGAGCGGCGATCATAAAGCGCAACCACAGGCGACTGTGCTGGAGCGTCGCGCGAACGGGAATTAACGAGAGCGCGTTCCGATGGACGAAGAATACATTCTCGCAGCGCGCACTCGCCCCGAGCGGGACGAGCACGGCGATCGCCAGGGCGAACGCCGCCGTCAGCCGGGCGGCCACTGCATCGCCCTGCCGCCGAGCACGTGCACGTGCAGATGCTCGACCGTCTGCCCGCCATCCCCTCCGGTATTGACGACGAATCGATAGCCCGCCTCGCAGCGCTCGCCGATCTCGGTCGCCAACGAGAAGAGCGCGCTTACCCCCTGCGGGCGTTCGCGCAGATAGGCGGCAAAGTTCGCGGCATGCACGCGCGGCATCACGAGGACGTGCGTCGGCGCCATCGGCTGAAGATCGGCGATCGCAATCGCTTCATCGTTCGCCGCGACGAGCGTCGAGGGAATCTCACCGGCGACGATTTTGCAGAAAATACAACTCATGGGCGAACGGTAAAACTCCACGAACGAGTCGCAACATTTCCGGCGAAGTCGGCGACGCGCACGGTCACATGCACGAGACCGGAGTAGGCAATCTCGGGGATAAAATGAATGAACCGCGCGCTGCGAATCGTCTCGGAGGTAACGTCGCGGCCGTCGACGATCAACGTCGCGCTGCGCGGATCGACGCCGACGGCATCGGGCAGAAACGTCGCATAGATCGCCGGCGTCGTGCTGCTGACGATGCTCCCGGGGCCGGGGCCGACGCGGCCGATTCCCGGCGGGACCGACGAAGCACTCACGAGCGTCGCGCCCCGCGCGACCGAGCGTTGCGCACCGACCATCAATGTCACGATCACCGGCGAGCGTGCGATACTGACCGCATCGCCGATGCGCAACGATCCGCCATAATAGCCCGGGCGCTCCTCGCGCATCCCGACATCGTGAACGAGGCCGCCGATATCGAAACTCGCGAGTCCTCCGGGAGTGCCGCGCATCGTTACCCGTAAGAGTTGCCCCGCGCGCAAGGGAGTCGTCGGGTCGGTGGCAATCGAGGCAATGCCGCCGCTGGGAGCGAGCGGATCGTGCCGATCGCTTAAAACGACCTGCAGAATCTCGTTACTCTCGACGTTATAGCGAATCGTCGCGTCGTCTCCCGGACGGACCTGAGCGAAACTCGCCGGGGCGCCGTCGAGCAACCATTGCGTCGTCCGATCCGGCACGATCACGTGGCCGTCCTCAAGCACGAATTCTCCGCCCGCCACCGCTGCGACGCGACCGGCGCGCACCCCGAAATCGTCGTGAATCTCGGTGCCGCGCCCCTTCTTCCCCAAGTCGACGCGCACGAAATCCCCGGGCAGTACATCGCCGAGCGTTCCCGGGCGCACCACGTTGGTGGCAACGTCGTGGAGTTCGACGCGAACGCTATCGTGAAGCGTTATGGTATGCGCGCTGCCACCGAACAAGAGCGTGATCGTTTTCGGGCTTGAAAGCACATCGAGCGCGCTGACGCTCCCTTCACGTACGCCACGTCCGCTCGCAGAGAGCACGAACCCGCTCCCCGTCTCACCGACCGACGAGCCGACGATCGCAATCGTGCGCGCCTTCGCATCGTAATGCGCCTGCGCGCCGAGCACCGCGCCGACAAAACGTAACGGAACGTAGGTGGTAAAATCGCGCACCACCGGCGGCGCGCCGAAACTCACTGCGCTGCCGTCGAGCATCGCCTGGCTTTCCCCGAGCTTGAGCGTTACGCGATGTGCGCCGAAGCGCGCGTGGAGAACGCCATTGCGAAGACGAAAGGGAATTCCCAAAGCATCGAGCGTCCGTTGAAGCGGAACGTAGACGCGACCGCCGACGAGAATCGGCGGCGGTTCTATCGGAACGCGCACGCCGTCGACGAACAACGTCGGGGCGCTCGCCCCGGGCGTCGGAGACGGCGACGCGTTCGCGCCCAAGAACGCGAGGAGAACGGCGACGGTAAGGAACGGTCGAAAGCGCATCGTTATGAAGCGAGCACTTCGGCATAGACCGCCGCAATCCGGCGTACAAAGCGATCCCAGGTCAGCTCTTCTGCCGCGCGGCGTCCGGCGGCAACACGCGCCGCCCAGGGCTCCGGCTCGGTACGCAGGCTCTCGATCGCGCGCGTCACTGCCGCGACGTCGCGCGGAGCGAAGGTTACCGCCGCAGCGGCCAAGGGCTGCGGCACCGCATCGCGACAGGCGATCACCGGGGTTCCAACCGCCATCGCCTCGAGCATCGTGAGGCCGAAGCCCTCCCAGAGCGCCGGATGCACCAGCGCGCTCGCTCCCGCGTAACTGCGACGCAGCGCCGCTTCGTCGATCTCGCCGAGCGCGATCAATCGTCGCCCGAAACGTTCGTAGCGAGCGCGAAGATCGCCGAAATCGTCGGCGCCGGTGACGACCAAATCGTACTCGATGCCTTCGGGAAGGGCAGCCCACGCGGCGAGCAGCGTCGGCAAATCCTTATGCTCGCGATGATTGCCGGCGTAGAAAAGATATGGCCGCGCGACCTGAGGCACGTCGACGGGTTCGAGAAACGAGCGCTCGATGCCGAGCGGAACGACGCGTACGACGGCGCCGTCGACGCCGAGAAAGCGCTCGCAATCTTCGATGCTGCGCTCGTCGCCGACGAGAATTCGCTGCGCGCCGCGCGCCGCGGGGGCGACGACCGCGCGATAGTACCACGCGACCTTCGCTTCGTAAAATTCCGCGAAACGACAATGAATGAGGTCGTGAATCGTCAGGACGTAAGGAACCGGTCGGAGGAACGGGAGGTACTGCGTTGGATAATGGACGAGCCGCGCATGCGATCGCGCGATCTCGAGCGGCAGCAACAGCTGTTCGGCGACGCTGAAGTTCTCACCGTGCCCGCAGGGAATCAACTCGATCTCCGGCACGAGCAGGGCTCGCCGGTCGAGCAGTGCCTGCGTGTACGCCTTCATTCCAACCGACATCTGACGCGTCAGGCGCGCGTCGATCGCTACTCGCGCCATGCGCGCCACGCCACAACTGCCGGATAGAGCGCCGACCACCACATAACGTACCACCCGCGCGGTCCGTCGAACAGCGCCCCACGAACGAGGGCGAACTTCGCCAGTCGCCACGGAACGAGCAACGACTCGCGCAGGAGACGAGCGAACGACGGCGGCAGCCCGCGCGCTTCGATCTCGGTATACCGCGCAAATTTGCTGCGGTACTCGTCGCGACCGGCATAAGAATCATGCTGCAAAGAGCCGGCGAGTTCGCCGATGCTCCCATCGCAAACATATCGCTCGTGCAGCGCAGCATCCCCTCCGGTGGTCGGAAACGCCTCGACGCGCACCGCACCGACGCGAAAGCATCGCAGGAGCCGCTCGCCGCTCCACATGCGGAGCGGTTCGCCGGCAAAGCCGGTGTCGCGACGAACGAGATAGCCGTCCACATCGCTCGGTGCCTCGGCGAGCGCGGCGCGGAGTCGCTCGTCGACCACTTCGTCGGCATCGACGACGAAAGCCCAGGGAGTCGTCACCTGTGCGAGTGCAAAGCGGCGCGCGTCGACAAAATTCGTCCAGGCGCGGACGTAGAGCCTCGCACCGTGCTCTCGCACGATACGTTGCGTCGCATCGGAGGATTCGGCGTCGAGCACGAAGACCGGCATGCCCTTCGGCAACGCCTCGAGCGTGCGCGCGAGCCGCCGCTCCTCATTCTTGGTGAGGATAACGGCGGTTATATCTGCAAGATTCACCGTGCCGGGACGCGCGCGCTTCGCTCGACCACGTTTACGTCTGCGAGAGCTGTTTTGCGATCGGTACGCCGCCGCAACGCAGCGCCGCGCCGACGAAATCGCGATAGAGCGGCGACGGTCGGTTCGGTCGCGACTTAAATTCGGGATGCGCTTGCGTGCCGACGAACCACGGGTGGCGCTCCACCGGAAGCTCGACGATCTCGACTAAGCTGGTCTTACCGACGACGTGATGCCCCGTGAAGCGAAGGCCGTGCTCCTCGAAGATCGGGCGATACTTGTTGTTAAACTCGTAGCGGTGGCGATGACGCTCTTGAATCGTCGTCGAGCCATAGGCTGCAGCGGCGAGCGAGTTCGCTTCCAGCGTACATTCGTAGGTTCCCAGCCGCATCGTGCCGCCGTAGCTCTCAAGATTGCGCTGATCGGGCATGAAATCGATGACCGGATCCGGGGTCGTTTCATCGACCTCGCTCGATTGCGCCTCGGCGAGCCCGCAGACGTCGCGAGCAAACTCCACGCAGGCGAGCTGCATGCCGTAGCAGATTCCTAAGAAGGGGACGCCGTGCTCGCGCGCATAGCGAATCGCCGTGAGTTTACCGCTCACGCCGCGCGCCCCGAAACCCGGTGCCACGAGAATGCCGGCGGCATCGGCGAGCACGCCGACGCCTTGACGCTCGATCGCCTCGGAATCGATCCGCACGATGTCGACGGCGGCGTCATGGAATATTCCGGCGTGATAGAGCGCCTCGTTGATCGAGATATAGGCATCTTTGAGCTCGACGTATTTCCCTACCAACGCGATGCGAACGCGATGTTCGGGCTGCAGGATGCGGTCGACGATCTTTGCCCACTCGTCGAGATCGGGAACGCGGGCCGGGAGGCCAAGCTTGCGCATCGCGGCTTCGGCGAGCCCCTCGCGCTCGAGGTTGAGCGGCACCTGGTAGATCGTCGGGGCATCGCCGTTCTGAACCACGGCCTGCGGCGCGACATCGCAAAAGAGCGCGATCTTCTCCTTCAGCTCCGGCGGCATCGGCAGAGCCGACTGCGTTCGACAGACGATCGCATCGGGGGAGATGCCGATTCCGCGAAGTTCGCGAACGGAGGGTTGCGTCGGTTTCGTCTTGAGCTCGTCGGCCGCTCCGAGATGTGGTACCAACGTCAGGTGGACGTACATGACGTTCACTTCACCGACATCGTATCGTAATTGGCGGATCGCTTCGAGAAACGGGAGCGATTCGATATCGCCGACGGTGCCGCCGAAGCCGCTGAGCCTTTCATAGTAGCACCCAGGCGAACCGACACGTGTGCGATATGTTCCTGGTTTGATGTCTTTCCCGACCTGATACGTGCCATCGCCAAAGCTCGCAAACGTAGGCCTGGGCGTCG